>JBMOPR010000107.1:0-3799 GCA_049323075.1 Pseudomonadota bacterium | reverse complement strand
TTCAAAAGCGGATTGTTTGTCCCTGGTCGCTCAGCGGTCGGGCTGCAACGCGGCGGGCAGTTTCCGCAGGAGCTGGTGCGCATATCGTCCGGCATCTGTCTGAGTGACGAGGTGCTGGGCGATCAGCTCACGCTGGTGGGAATCGGTGTAGACCCGGCTGCTGTGCTGGGTGCCGCTGCATTGACGCAGTGGGAGGCGGCCGGTGCGCACCTGTTGCATCTCGGCATGCGAGGCCAGACGGGCAATGGCACGACGCGATTTGCCGAGATCATGGGCAACAGCCTGGTGCTGAATGCGCCCCAAGGCTGGCTGGCGGTGGTGCGCCCCGATCGTGTTGTCATGCACGATGGTCCACCGCCATCGGCAGATATGTTGGTGAGAGACAGCCTGCGCGTGCTTTGAAAATGATACCATGTCAATATTGACAGGTTATTCGTTTGAAAGAGGACGCTGTAGTGGCTGGCTTGAAAAAACAGAAAGCGGGACCGGAAACCACATCACCGATGTCAACTGACGCGGGTCTGTCCCGGGGTCACAAAAAAAAAGCGCGGACCCGGCAGGCCCTGGTGGATGCTGCGCTCCGCATTTTTGCCCAGCATGGCGTGGCGGAGTTGCAGCTCAACAAGCTCGCTGAAGAGGCGCAGGTATCCAACGGCACGGTGTACAACTACTTCCGCACACGCGAGGAAGTGCTGGAGGCCGTCGGTGTCGAGCTGGCAAACCAGCTTTCACACCGGATTTCGGCCATGAGTGTAGGCGTTGAGAACGGGGCGGAGCGCGTCAGTATCGGCATTCGCATGTTCATTCGGGAAACAGTGCAGAATCCGCTGTGGGCAAGAGCCGTTATCAGCATTTATCAATATGACAGAAACATTCGCTCAGCGGTGGCCAGTTATCTTCGTAGTGATTTGCTTCTGGGTGAAAAGCAGGGCTTGTTTCAGTTCGAGAGTATTGATATCGCGATGGGCATCGTAGCTTTCTCCACCATTGGCAGCATGATGTCAATCCTGGACGGCTATCAGGCTGCAGTAGTGGACACAACGGTTGCGCAAATGCTGTTGATGGCACTGGGACTGACGCCCGCAAAGGCAAAAAAGATTGCTCACCTGCCGCTGCCGGCGGGGGAAAAAGAGGCTCAGGTCGCAAAATAGGAAATGCCTGCGTCATCCGATTCCGCCACGTTTAGTCCGGGTCGCTGAGGCTGGGAGCTCAGCGACCCGGTCCTCGCCGGATGTTACTGCGTCACCGGCGCCTCACCCCAGCAGTACAAACGTTGATTCACGCCCAGTGCGCAACTGTGGAAACGCCCGGTGTCCACCTGGGTAATTGCGGGCAGTCCGGCCGGTACCGTCATCTGCCCACGGTTTCCGGCCGGCAAATCCGAGCCCCAGCAGACCACAATACCGTTCTGCACTGCGCAGCCATGAAACGGACTCAGGCTGAGTGACTGCGGCTCGGTCAGGCTGGAGGGCAGGTGGGTATTTTCCGACGGATTCCAGCAGCGAACCCAGGTGGCACCGGTTTCGCCCACGCAGAAAGAATATTCGCCGCCCGCCAGCAGATAGGCATCGTTCAGCGTACTCGGATCGCCCAGCGGCGCACCGGTGTCGTTCCAGTAATACAACCGGTCCTCGACAATGGCGGCGACATAGGCAATCGGGCCGCCAGTGGTTACCACCAGTGCCCTGGGAGGAGCAGGTAGTGGTGGCGCGAACACCGGTTCGCCGCTGCGGCGACACAAGGGCTGTGTCGGCTGGCCGGGATCGATCACACACATGACATTTTCATAACTGCTGAACAGTGCCGGATCGAATGCATCCGATCCTGTCAGTGTCAGGCGAACGGCATTGCGACCCCAGCAGCGGATTTCGCCGTTGTCATGCACACAGGTGTGATCGGACCCGGCGACGATGGCGCTGGGCGCGACCAGATCGTCTGGCACGTTGGACTGGCCATATTCATTGCCACCCCAGCAACGCACCTGGCCACTGGCGATGGCGCAGGTGTGATGATCGCCGTTAGCGAACGCCGTGACATTGCCCAGATCCGCCGGCACTTTTGACTGGCCGTAATAATGATTGCCCCAGCACACCACACCGCTGTCGTCATCGACGCAATAAATGTCGTTCTGGCTGCGCAGTGCGGTGGGATTGGACAGGGCTGGCACGGCAGGTTCCGACAGCCCGTCGCGGTTCACGCAATGCACCAGATTGCCGTCGTCACCTTCATAGAGAACGCACAGATCGCTGTAGCCCAGTACCACCTGTTGCGGACGGGTGATGAAATCCGGAGTCGGCCAGTCGCGGTTCTCGGATTCGTTCCAGCAGTCCAGCTGCGTGTCGTGCACGACGCAGAGTGCGTAGTTGCTGGTGATAACGTCGGTCACGTTCGTCAGCGTTTTGAAGCGGGTTGCGTTGCTGCCCCAGCACTTCAGAGTATGTGCCTGTGTCACGACGCACGTGGTTGCGTTGGTGCCGGCCGCTTTGAGAATGTCATCTTCGGGATGGAAAACGGCGGTTACCCGGGTGCTTATGAGCGGGCGGTAGAACCAGTTTGGCTCGGGTGGGCGCTTGAGCGAAAGGCCATAAGGCACTGTGGCCGAGGTGGCCATGGGGCTGTTGTTGATCTCGCTGGAAAGCAGGCCCAGAAAGCGGAAACCGGCATCTGCCTCACCCCGCAGTGAGACTTCCCTGATCCCGTTGAGGCTGGTGTCACCGCAGTTGCGGGTGCAGTCGATGCTGCCATCGGTCGAGTACACGCGACCCTTGCCAATGATGTCGATATCCAGATTGCAGCCCGCGAGCATCAGGCTGAACAGGCTCAATGTGGGAGGGGGCATGGCTTGATTTGCAATAAGTCGTTGGTGGTGCATCCCTGAGAACTGGCTAAGCACTACTGCTTCCGCTTACCCTTGGCACGGAATCATTGCCTTGCACAACAAAAAGGGAGAACAGGGATGTCAACCAAAAGTGAAAGCTGGCAGCGGCTACGCAATGCAGCCTGGTGTAACGATCCGGGCCTGGCAAAGATCAACGATGGCTCGGCGCGGTTTCAGCGAATTTCGGAGGGGGCGGGCCCTTACAATTACGATGAGTATTCTGTGGTGGTGAATTCCTTTCCCCGCAATCTGACGCCGATAAAGTATCTGAAAGAATTCGCCATGAATCTGAACGCCGCAGTGGATAACTTCACCTTTAACGCGGCGAATGTATTCACCAAGCGCGATTCTTCGCGGCTCAGGGTAGGCGATATCTGGGACATCGATTTTCTGGGCCCGGACAATGGCTCGATCATCCTGGTGGCGCTGTCGGACAATTTCGGCCGGGAAGGCATCAGCAGCTGGTTTGATATCCAGACGATTGAATGCCGGAAGTACGGCACGCATCCCGAGTGCGGCGCCCGCGAGTTTGGATTTGAAGTGGTCTCCGGCGGGACGAAGTATTATACCCGGGGTGTGTCACGGGCCTATCTGCAATTTCACCGTACAGGTGCGCCGGTGCAGCGGCAATCCTGGATTTCGATGCTGGAGGGAATTGCGGCTACGCTGATCAAGCGGGGTGCGGTGATCCGGAATACGAAAGTGGCGGAAGAGCAGGTGTCGCGGTAGCGCAAGGCATTCCCACCTGAAACAAAAAAGGGCGCTCCACCGGAACGCCCTTCGCAGTTCAACCATCCTGGCCGAATCGAATCAGTCTTCCGGATTCACCAACTCCGCCCACAGATCATGTTCATCGGCCTGGAACACCTGTGCGGTTACCATGTCGCCCGGCATCAGCTCTGTCTCTCCATTCAAAAACAC
>JBMOPR010000106.1:0-3799 GCA_049323075.1 Pseudomonadota bacterium | reverse complement strand
TGCGTGCAATAAAACGGACCGCTAAATCGCCCGTCTTGTTGCACGCAGTTTTTTAACGAATGAAGATGATCACTCAGAGCAGATGATCCGGCGCGCCGGTGACATAAATCTGCGACGAATCCACAATCAGGCCGGATTCCAGGAAGCGCCGCCCCAGCAACACCGGATAAATGAAAGCATCACGATCCGTGAGCGTGAACTCGGTGGTATAGGTCTTGTCGCCAATCTTCAGATCCAGCTCCACCACAGGGCGTTTCACGAAATCCACCGTGTGCTGCTTGATCTTCACCATGCGCTTCACCGGTGCCTCCACCACTTTTTTCTGGTGCGGGATTCCTGGCATGCCGTGCCGGGACGGACGGGCCTTCTTCTCGAATTCGAAGCGCACCCATTGCTGGCCATCGCGGGTGAAATATTCGATGTCCTCTGCATGCAGCGAGGACGTCTTCGCTCCCGAATCCAGTTTGGCCTTGGCCACGATGCCGTGCTGCTCGATGGTGACAAACTCCACCCAGCCGACGATATCGCGGTTCTTAAGCGTTTGAATTTCGGGGGCTTTCTGGTTGGCAAAAACAAAAAAACTGCCGCTGAATGCAAGACAGAGGACTACCAGTCGAGTAATGCTGTGCATGATATGTACTTACTGCTGTGATTTAAGGGACATGTCAGGTTGGCAACGGGGTAATAGTGTAGCGCACCTGATGAAATTTTCACCTGGTGACAGCAGCGCCTAATCCGGTTCAACGCCGGCCCTCCAGGCTGGCCGTCACCGGCGCGCAACCACGCAATCCACCCGGGAAGCCGCATGGCTCGCGCCTGGATTGACGGCCGCCCCCGCGCCCAATAGGATCACCGCTGCGGCAAGACTCGCTGCTGCAACCTTGAACTTAATCCTTACCACTTCCTGATCACTGTATTTGGGGATACCACATGAACAAGATCCTGACCGGCGCCCTGCTGCTGGCCGCTTTCGGCCCGTGCGCGTTTGCCGACAACGCTGCTCCGCTTGCTACACCCTCCAATGATTTCGGCGCCCTGATCGGCGGCGCGTTCACTGTCGGCGGTGACGAGCTGGCGGAATACCGCGTGGAATACGAAGACGGCGATGACGGCAGCGAAAACATTCGCGCCGGCGAGCAGTTCTACCTGTTCGGTGGCGCCTATTTCCGCCACACCGAATCCGCCGAACTGGCCTACGGCGCGCAATTCAATGTCGGCTGGTTCAACAACTCCATCTCCGGCGACAACGGCGACGTCACTCTGACCCGCTACCCTTTCGAGCTGATTCCCTTCATCGAGTTTCACCAATTCCGTTTTGGCCTGGGCCTGACCCAGCACACCAGCACACCAGCATCGAATTCGATGATGACGCGGTACTGGAAACCAGCGTGGAAGCAGACGACGCGACGGGCTCAATCATCCTGGTGGAATACCTGTTTGGTGACCACCTGGCGGTGGGCTTGCGGCTGGTGGATATTGAATATGAATTCGGCGAGGGTCGTTATTCAGAGACGTTTGATGCGGGGCATGCGGGGATTAGTTTGGCGTATTTGTTCTGAGCGTAAAACCACACGATCATCTGTAACTTGCACTGGGTCGCCGATGGCGGCCCGGTGTATTTAGTCCGACATCAACCAGACCGGTTCGCATCAAACTTATGCCAGTATTTCAAGCCCCTTTTCAGCAACCAGATTCAGTAACTTGAGAGATGGACCATTGGGCTTTTTCTGCCCTTGCTCCCACTTCTGCACCGTTGACACACTGGTGTTCAGATACGCCGCGAACACGCCCTGACTAGCGTGGTTTTTGATGCGGATTCGCTTGATCTGTGTGGCCGTGTATTCTTTCACTGGCGGCAGGCAGAGCGCATCGAACTCGCGCATAGTGGTTTCTTTCATAACACCCGCGCCATGAAGATCCTTAGCGGTTTCATGCACTGTGTCCAGGATTGACTTACCCATCGTTTTCTACCTCGATCAACGCGCCATGTTCGATGGCTTCGGCTAAGGCTTTATCACTGTAGCTCAGCAGCTCTTTTGCCAAGTGCTTCAAGGCCTTCAATTCATCTGCACTGATGTTCGCTCGGGCGCTTTTGGCGAAGCCGTAAACGAAGAACGCTTTGCTACCAACCTTGTACGCTAACAGGGTTCTTACCCCGCCGCTCTTGCCTCGACCACCGATTGCCACGCGCTTTTTCACCACATGACCACCCAAATCCGCATCGATCAGGCCGCGCTCCATTTCATCGACCGCTGTTCGCAAAGCACCATCATCCAACCCTTCTTTCACCGCCCACTTGCTGAACGCCTTGTTTTTAAATATCCGCATTATTAGACCTTGTTCTTATTTGAAAATATAGCACTAAGTGCTATATTTTTCCATCCTATATTGGCTTTAACTGGTCGAGTACGGCGCTACCCTGACTGACAAACGGCAGACATGGGCCCGATACTGAGACGGACTAACCGTAAATGCCGATCAACTTGGCCCGCCTGGATTTCCGATCCCCACCCCAACCGGAAGATTCCACCCGCCGATTCGCCGCTGCTTCAATTTGCGCCTTGAACTTATCACTACCGAGCACCCACGCCTTGTTGGTGCACTCCCGAATGTCCGCAATATCGTCAGATGGGATCGCCTGCTTAAATAACCCTTGATAACGAATGCGCCGCTGCGCCTCGGTTTCGCCCAAGGCGAGATAGCAAGGATGTGGAGTCAACAACTGGATGGACTTGCCCATGGCGTTGCCACGAAAGCTGGACCAAGGATACTCACCGGCAGACACCACCATGCGCGCCCGCACCGGATTCAATTCGATGTACTGGCTCACCGTCAGGAAGTAGCGCTCGGAGTCGACCAGCGTTGACTTATAGCGCCCCTCCCACAAAGTCCCCGTACGGCGATAGGTAAGACTGATATAACGAACATATTTCCGGCCCAGCGACTGCATCATCTTGCTACATCCGTCCGCACACGAAGGCGTTACCAGCAAATGCACATGATTGGTCATCAATACGAAGGCATGAATCGCAACACGGAACTGCTGCGCGGAAACCTGCAATTGCTGCAAGTAAAAAGCGTAATCACGCTCATCAAAAAAACAAACATCCCGATTATTACCGCGCTGGACAATATGATGCGAACATCCAGGAACATACAACCTCGGCAATCTGGCCATGCTTCCATCCTTGGGAGCAGCTACTCAATAAATCGTAAATCCAACATCCTGAGGGGCGGCACACACTGCCCCGCATCACACTATTTTCAACTCACAGGATCAAGGAGATCTGACCCCTTGCCCCCTTGATCTCAACGTCAAGATCTATTGCCACGATATGTCGATTTTTCGATGCTGCGCGACGCAATCGCGAAGGTACAGATTGATCAAGCTCTGGTAAGGAACGCCGGTCTCTTCAGATAACGCTTTGAAATACACAAGCACATCTTCACTCAGCCGCATTGTGACTGGCTTCTTGAGCTTGGATGCGTAAGGATTTTTACGAGATCTCATTTTTGAAAGATCGTACTCGGCCTTCATAATTGACCACCTTTATAGTGCTTCCGCTCTTTAGCGGTTGCCTTGCGTGCAGATATGATACGAATGACCTCTCCATTTTCCCGCTCGCAGTGACACACAAGCAGAATTCCAGAATTGTGACTAAGCCCGAGCATAGGTAGTGTTCATAAATCTGTGTCATTTCCTTACACTACCCAAAAAGGAACTGACACATGGCAATCAATTTCGATTTTGACGCAGCTCTCAAAGCCCTTCGCTCAGGCCAGGACCTGAATGGCGAGA
>JBMOPR010000105.1:0-3804 GCA_049323075.1 Pseudomonadota bacterium | reverse complement strand
ATTTCATCCGACCAATTAGACCTTACAAGAAACGCGGTAAATATCATAAGTATCTGATATTAAATAATTAAGTTCCTTTTGTTTGAGTCATATTGCGTGAGAATTTTTCATTTCCAGTGAGAAACAACATCGGGCCGGATGACTTCTGGTTGTTAAACGACCCGCAGTAAACTTTGTAACCTTGCTTTGGTTGACAAGTCGGGGCGCCGGAATAAGATGCATCTTAATCAGACAATCATCACGCCCGTTTTCGGACAAACCAATTTAGGAGTTGAGGGAATGACCGCATCGCAGCATCCGGTAGCCAACCTGCGCCACGACTGGACCATCAAGGAAATCGAGGCCCTGTTCCAGCTGCCCTTCAACGATCTGATGTTCCAGGCGCAAACCGTTCACCGCCAGAACCACGATCCCAATGCGGTGCAGATCAGCACCCTGCTCAGCATCAAGACCGGTGCCTGCCCCGAGGACTGCAAGTACTGCTCCCAGAGTGGCCACTACAACACCGGCCTGGAAAAGGAAAAGTTGCTGGAAATCCAGAAGGTAGTGACCGAGGCGAAAATCGCGAAAGAGAAGGGCGCGTCCCGTTTCTGCATGGGCGCCGCCTGGCGCTCCCCCCGCGAAAAAGACATGCCTTACGTGCTGGAAATGGTGAAGCAGGTGAAGTCGCTGGGCATGGAGACCTGCATGACGCTGGGCATGCTCGACAAGAACCAGGCGCAGTCACTGGCGGACGCGGGGCTCGATTACTACAACCACAACCTGGATACCTCGCCGGAGCATTACAACTCCATCATCACCACCCGCACCTACCAGGATCGTTTGGATACCCTGAGCAATGTGCGTGAAGCGGGCATGAAGGTGTGCTGCGGCGGCATTCTGGGCATGGGCGAAAGCCAGCGCGATCGCGCGGGGTTGCTGCGTCAGCTGGCGAATCTGCCGGAGCATCCGGAGAGCGTGCCCATCAACATGCTGGTGAAAATCGAAGGAACGCCGCTGGAAAATGTCGACGATCTCGAGCCGTTCGATTTCATTCGTACCGTGGCGGTGGCGCGCATCCTGATGCCGAAATCCTTCGTGCGTCTGTCTGCCGGACGCGAGCAGATGAATGAACAGATGCAGGCCATGTGTTTCCTCGCCGGCGCCAATTCCATTTTCTACGGCGAACGCCTGCTGACCACATCCAACCCCGAAGCGTCGAAAGACATGCAGCTGTTCAACAAGCTGGGCATTCGTCCGCTGGAACTGGGCGGCGCCACTGACGAGGCGATGGAAGAAGAATTGCTGGCGGCGGTGGAGCACCAGAAAACAGCGCACCTGTTTGTGGATGCGGCGCGTACCAAATCCAGTGCGCCGGCGGAAATTCCGTCCAATTGCCCGAAACGTGCCTGAACCGCTCCCATGTCAGATCCCTTCCAGCTGAAACAGCGGTTGCGCGACAGGGAGCAGCAGCATCTGTATCGCCGCCGCCGTTTGCTGGAATCGGCGCAAAGTGCCCGCGTGCGCGTCGATGGCCGCGAGGTGCTGAATTTCTGCAGCAATGATTATCTCGGCCTTGCCAATCATCCCCGCGTGATTACTGCGCTGCAAACAGCGGCGGCGGAGATGGGTGTGGGCAGTGGTGCGTCGCATCTGGTGATTGGTCACAGTCGTTTTCATCATCAGCTGGAAGAAGAACTGGCAGCGTTTGTGAATCGCCCGCGGGCGCTGCTGTTTTCCACCGGTTATATGGCGAACCTCGGCGCGATCAGCACGCTGGTAGACCGCAATGACATCGTGCTGGAAGACAAACTGAATCATGCGTCGTTGCTGGATGGTGCGTTGCTCAGTCGCGGCCAGTTGCAGCGTTATCACCACAATGATGCGAACAATCTGCGCGAACGGTTAAACGCGCTGGACGGCAAGCGGGCGCTGGTGGTGACGGATTCAGTATTCAGCATGGATGGCGATGTGGCGCCGCTGCGGGAAATTGCTACTGCCTGTGCGGAACAGAACGCCTGGCTGATGGTGGATGATGCCCACGGTTTTGGCGTGCTGGGCGAACAGGGGCGGGGCGTGCTGGATCATCTTCGTCTGAACACCGAACAGGTGCCGGTGTACATGGCGACCCTGGGCAAGGCGCTGGGCAGTTACGGCGCGTTCGTGGCCGGCAGTGACGATCTGATCGAGTGCCTGATCCAGGAATGCCGCCCCTACATTTACACCACGGCAATTCCTCCGGCGGTTGCTGCGGCGACGCTGGAAAGTTTGCACGTTTTGCAGGATGAGCACTGGCGCGTTCCGCATCTGCATGCACTGATTACCTTGTTCCGCCGAGGCGCGCAGCAGCGGAATATTCCGCTGTCTGAATCGTCCACTGCAATTCAGCCGCTGATTGTCGGTGCCTCAGACAAAGCACTGCGTCTGAGCGAACAACTGCTGCAACAGAATATTCTGGTGGGTGCGATCCGTCCGCCCACCGTGCCGGCCAACACCGCGCGCCTGCGTATCACGCTGACAGCCGCTCACACGGAATCCGATATTGAACAATTGCTCGATGCGCTGCATGCGGCGCTGTTGTCCTGCAAGGAATGAATCATGGCCCTGACCCTGTACCACGACACCTATGCACACACTGGCACCCGGGAAAATCCCGTCGATCTCGTGCTGCTGCACGGCTGGAGCCTGCATAGTCTGGTGTGGGACGCCGTAATGCCCGCGCTGCTGGAACAGTTTCGGGTGACTGTGATTGATCTGCCGGGTCTGGGTCGCAGCCCGGTTCCGGGTGGCGACTACAACCTGGATTATCTGGTGGAGCATGTGCTGGCGGTGGCGCCACACAATGCGGTCTGGATCGGCTGGTCCCTCGGCGGCATGGTGGCGATGCGGGCTGCCGCGCAATTTCCCGAGCGGGTGAAAGCATTGATCACCGTCGCCAGCACACCGCAATTCGTCGCGGATGAGCGCTGGCCTGCTGCATTGAAGCCGGAATTGCTGCAGGGCTTCCGCAATCTGCTGGACGAAGACTGGGAAGGCACCCTGATCCGTTTCCTCGCCCTGCAATGCAAGGACAGCGAGACCATGCGCGATGACGTGCGGACGCTGAAAGAAATTGTCTACTTCCACGGATTGCCCGCACAAAAGGCGCTGCGCTGCGGGCTGGAAATCCTGCGCGATGTGCGTTTGCTGGATGAACTGCAAAAAATCCGGTGCCCCACGCTGCACGTGTTCGGTGAGAAAGACAATCTGGTGCCGGTAAGCGCCAGCAGCGCCGTGCGCCAGTTTCAGCCCGACGCCAAAACCGCCGTGATCAAGGGGGTGAGTCACGTGCCGTTCCTGTCGGCGCCAGACCTGTTCATTGCCGCCTGTCGCGATTTTTTCAGCGAGCAGCTGCTGGCATGATAAGCGCGATGCAAGTCACCGGTGATCTGGAACCGCAGGGCAGTGAGCCTGCTGGTGTGGTGCGGCCGATCGCGGAAAACCGACCAACACCGGAAAATGTCGTCAGCGTCAACAAGCGTGCCGTGGCACAAAGTTTCAGCCGTGCCGCGCAGCAGTACGATCAGGTTGCGCAGCTGCAGATGCAGGTTGGGCAACAGTTGCTGACGGCTATCGATTTGCCAGATTCACCGCGCAGGAAAAACATGGCGCTCGACATCGGTTGTGGCACCGGCAATCTCACCCGGCATCTGCAACCGTATTGCGATACGCTGGTCGCCCTGGATTTCGCCCCCGGCATGTTGCAGTTTGCCAGCGCGCACCACAGCGACGGCATCCAGCACTTTATCTGCGCCGATGCCGACGCGCTGCCGTTCGCACCCGCCA
>JBMOPR010000104.1:0-3805 GCA_049323075.1 Pseudomonadota bacterium | reverse complement strand
TTCGCCTTCGTAAATGGTGTTGGCGCGGAACATGGGGAAGACGAAGTCGCGCACGAACTCTTCGCGCAGATCTTCGATGTAGATCTCTTTGACGCCCATGGCCTGGGCCTTGGCGCGGGCCGGTTCCACTTCTTCCCCCTGGCCCAGGTCGGCGGTGAAGGTCACCACTTCACAGTGATAGTTTTGTTGCAGCCATTTGACGATGACCGATGTATCCAGGCCGCCTGAATAGGCCAGCACCACCTTTTTGATGTCCGCCATGGGGATTTCCTTTGAATCGACAGGATTGGGAGGGTTGCGAAGGGCCGCTATTCTACCCGATGCCGGGCGGGATTGGGACTGGTGCGGGACGGTTCCGGTTTGACCCTGACCGCCGGATTCAGCCCGCCCCCCAGTCAAGCCACCGGTCCGGTTCGTCCGCACAATCCTCTGCGTTGGCGCCGGCACCTGATGGGCAGGGCCCGCCTGAAGGAGATCAATCATGCAACGAACCACAGGGAACCACCCCACAAGGAACCATAGAAGCCTGCTGCTGGCCGGCGGGCTGACTCTGGGACTGGCGACCAGCCTCACCGGCTGCGGCGGCGGCAATATCAAGATCCTCTCCCCCACGGCGGAGCAGGTATTCCTGCAATCGGATGAAGTGGCCATCCAGGTGGCCTTCGACAACGTCAATCCGCTGGATGCCCGCTTCGTGCTGAACGGAAACGACATCACCGCCGACGTCGTCATCGACCCCGCCACCAAACGGGCCACTGCCACACTGCCCGCCGCCACCATCCTGGACGAACGCAGCCAGCTGCAGATCAACGCCGGCGCGAAGTCGAAATCCGTGCGCTTCTTTGTGGACCGCTCGGCACCGGAAGTGGTGGTCACCCGCGTCACCCCGGCTGCCAATGCCCCCAATACCAGCCTGACCATCGAAGGCTATGTGACCGATCTTTCCGCGATCCAGAAGGAAGGCGGCGACCAGCCCCAGCTGCGCTACGGCGTCAACGCAGGGGACCTGACCCATTTTTTTGAACTGGACGCGGACAACCGCTTTTCGGTCAACGTCACCACCGTGCCGATGGGGAACGAGGAACCCGCCAGCCTGGAATCCGCACCGCTGCGCTTCCTGGTCACCGACGAGACGCCGGCGGCCTTCGGCCTGCTAACGTCCAACGACACTTACGCGCCGGCCAACCGCCAGCCACCGTTTGCCCGCGCCCATGTCAGCGCCCTGGCGTTTGCCAACACCATCAATCCGGAAATCAACGCCGTCATCGACGGGCTGGACATCGAAGCCATGATCAAGGCGCGCAATCCGGTGGTGGACGTCAGCGGCGTGCTGTCGGACATTCCCGGCGTTCCGGAAGTGACCATTCCCATTCCCGTCATCGACGATCCCAATCTGCTGGGCCTGGGCATGGGCCTGAGCGTGCGGGTGGACAACCTGGACATGGCCAGCCTGGATGTGGACGTGGCGCCAGTGTCCGCCAGCAAGCCCACGCTGGTGACGCAGGTGGATCTGGACGATCTGGACCTGCGCGTGAACACCTCGATCAGTATCGAACTGCCCGCGCTGCCGGACCCGGCGATTCCGTTTTCCAGCAGCCTCACCAACGCCAACGTGCACGGTGATGTCACCGTCGCGCTCAAGATCATGGGCAACGACACGCAGGCACCCAGACTGGCGGTGGATTCGGTCGACATCGATCTGGATGTGACCGGTGGCGATATCGATCTGGTGTCCTTCGACGGCCTGCCCTGGCCGCTGGATGTGGCGCTGGGCACGCTGGCGGAAATCTTTATCGGCGCGGTGGAACAGTACGCATTTGAAAAACTGGAAGACCCGCTGCTGGATCTGATCGGCGACGCAGTGAAAGACAAGGTGATCCGCCAGGTGAACAAGGAACTGAACCTGCTGCCGTCGGATTACACCGTGGGTCTGCGCAACCGGCAATTCAGTTTCGCGCTGACCGAAGCCGACATTGCCACCAGTGCCGATGGCCTCAGCGTCACCCTCAGCAGGGGCGATGTTGCGGCTGCGCCGATGGCCACCGACAGCGTCGCCGAACCGGGCTGGCAGCTGAATGAAGGCGGTGATTTTGCGTCCTTCGCCCCCACAACGCCGACAGAAAACCTGCCCTATGAAGTGGGCCTGAGCCTGGACTGGGATTTCCTCAACAAGACGCTGTATCAGGCGCACGGCACCGGCATCGACCGCTTCGGCACCACCTTCGCCGGCAGCTCGGTACCGGTGGTGGGCAACCAGCTGCGCAACCTGGAATTCCGCGTGCAGGTAAAACCGGTGCTGGCGCCCTATCTGGATCAACCGATCCCGCGCGCCACACCGGCACTGGCCAGCGTGAATGCGAAGGAAGTCAGTGTGGCACTGGAATACCGCGATACCACCAAAGCCGAGGATTTCCACCAGGCCGCCGAGATCCGCGCCAACGTGCGCATGGATGTGGACCTGGGTGTGGCCGCCAACAAACTGCAGCCGAAGCTGGACGCCGATCCGGACATCCGCATCCAGTCGTTCAGCATCAACGCCGGCGAAACCCGGCTGAACGAAGCGGTGCTGCAGAAACTGGTGGATTTCATCATGCCCCAGGCCATGCCGCTGCTGGTGGACGTGCTCGGCACCATCAGGTTGCCCTGCATCAAGGGCCGCAGTCTGGACGTGCTGGAAGTGGAGCCGGGCAGCGGAGGCTACTTCAATGTGTACGCCAATGTCACCGCCAACGCAGCGGCCTGTCCGGCCGGCCCGGATGTGGCACCGCCGCCCGCGCCGACCGTGCATGTGGAATTCAGCGGCTGCGACGGGCCTACGCCGGAATTCACCGTGGATGTGTTCAGCAACGGCAAGGCCACCGACGAAATCCGGGTGGAACTGAAACAGGCGGGCGGCAATTTCCGCCGCTTCACCGGCAGCACCTATTTTGGTATCTCCAACCAGAATGACGTGTTCCGCGCCCAGGCCTGCAACGAGTACGGTTGCGGCACCTATGGCACCGACAGTACCGGACGTCAGCGTTGCGGTGGCGGTGGTGGCAATCCGCCAACGCAGCCGCTCTGAAAACCGGGCACCCGGGCTGACCGGGTGCCCGCAAATTTCGGGTGACGCGATTTGCCGGTGTCTGCCATGATCCGCCAGACCACGCACAACCGGACGAGATCGAACCCGATGGAAGTATTCAAGAAAATTCACGCCCGCGCCCTGGAACGCAAAGGCGGTCCCAAAGGATTGGCAGCCTGGCTGCCCACGCCCAAAACGAAGGCCCAGCTGACCCGCATCCCCGACCATCGTTACGTCGCCGAAATGGCCCGCTGCGTTTTCCAGGCCGGCTTTGTCTGGCGTGTCATCGATCAGAAATGGCCGGATTTCGAAACCGTATTCTTCAAATTTGCACCGGACAAGCTGGTGCTGCTGTCGCCCGAGCAATGGGAAGCCATCGGCCAGGATCGCCGTGTGGTGCGCAACATGCAGAAGATCATGAGCGTGGCCCGCAATGCGCAGTTTGTGCTGGAGACAGCAGAAGAACACGGCAGCTTCGCAAAGCTGGTGGCGAACTGGCCGGAGCAGGATCTCATCGGCCTGCTGGAACTGATGAAGAAACGCGGCGATCGCCTGGGTGGCGTGACCGGCATGCGCGTGCTGCGCAATCTGGGCAAGGATTGTTTCCTGCTGAGTGGCGACGTCATCACCTGCCTGAAAGCCGCCGGGCTGGATATCGACAAGGCCAGTTCAAAACGCGAACTCAAACTGATCCAGGCGACCTTCAACCAGTGGCACGACGAGACCGGCCTGCCCTACTGC
>JBMOPR010000103.1:0-3834 GCA_049323075.1 Pseudomonadota bacterium | reverse complement strand
CCGCCCTCATGCTGCTGGGCTCACTCCTGCTGGTCATGGCCCTGGCAGCCCAGTACGTCTATTTCAACCTGGACGACGTGGCGCGCAACCCGACCCTGAGACCCTGGCTGGAAATGGTGTGCAAGCCCGCCGGCTGCACCCTGCCAGCCCAGAGCGATCTTGCCCGCATCGTGAGCGCCAACCTGGTGGTCCGTTCCCACCCCCATGAGCGCAACGCCCTGGTGATCGACGTGATCATCAAGAACACCGCACCATTCGAACAGCCCTTCCCCGCGGTGCAGCTCACCTTCGAGGACATCAACAACAACCCGGTCGCCAGCCGGCGCTTCCTGCCAGCCGAGTACATTCACGACACCAGCGTCGACATCCAGCGCATGCCAGCCAACACGCCCATCCACCTGACCCTGGAAATCGTCGACCCGGGCAAAAACGCCGTCAATTATCAGCTGACATTCCTGCCCGTGGACGGCAAAAAATAGACAGATTGTAGGTTTTTGACACAACTGGCGCCGTCCCGTGGCTGAACATTCACCAACAGTCGGGTAATTTTACAAATCCATTTAAAACCCTGTTTATTCCGCCCCATCTTCCCGCTATGATAGCTCGATCTTTAAGCACGGCTGAATGTCATTAGGCGTTTTATTGATCGGGAGTTCGAATGTCCCCTCGAATCGGGCCCTACGCACTGAAAAGCCCAGTGATACTTGCACCCATGGCCGGCGTCACCGACCAGCCCTTCCGACTCCTCTGCATGCGCCTCGGCGCCGGCATGGTGGTAGCGGAAATGCTGACCAGCGATACCAGCCTGTGGCAGTCCCGCAAATCCAGCCTGCGCCTGATCCATCAGGACGAGCCCGAGCCGCGCTCAGTGCAGATCGCCGGCAACGAACCCGACATGATGGCAGAAGCAGCCCGGCTTTGTGTGGAACGTGGCGCCCAGATCGTTGACATCAACATGGGCTGCCCCGCCAAGAAGGTTTGCAAGAAAGCAGCAGGTTCGGCCTTGCTCAAAGATGAAGTACTGGTCAGATCCATATTGAAAGCCGTTGTGGCGGCTGTGGATGTACCGGTCACCCTGAAGATTCGTACCGGATGGTCACCCGATCAGCGCAATGGCCTCACCATTGCCCGCATCGCGGAAGACACGGGCATTCAGGCACTGGCAGTTCATGGAAGGACACGAGCCTGCGGGTTCAAGGGCGAGGTGGAGTACGACACCATTGCGCAAATCAAGGAAGCCGTCAGTATCCCGGTATTTGCCAATGGCGACATCACCACTCCCCTCCAAGCAGTGCAGATCCTCCGCAGCACCGGCGCCGATGGCATCATGATCGGGCGGGCAGCACAGGGCAATCCCTGGATCTTTCGAGAGATCGCCCATTTTCTCGAATCGGGGGAAACGCTTCCGGCACCGGCATACTCGGAAATGCAGGCAATTACGGTGGAGCATCTGCACCGTCTGCATGACTTTTATGGCGCGCATCTGGGCGTACGTATAGCCAGAAAACACCTGGGCTGGTATGTACAACATTTGCCGTTGGGAGCACAATTCAGGTCACGTTTTAACACGCTTGAAACACCAGCAGATCAACTCGCCAGTGCTCAGGATTACTTTGAGCAACTAATCGAGGGAGAGGTAATGGCGGCATGAACGAAACAAATTACAGAGACGACGACGAAAGCTACGCCAGCAACGCAACTTCAGCCAGCAGCGCGGAACTCAAGCAGCATCTGGTGACGCCGGTTGAACAGGGCAACCAGACCATCCGCGACAACGTCCACAAGGCACTGCGTAACTACTTTGCCCACCTGGACGGCCAGCCGGTAACGGATGTGTATGGCATGGTTCTGTCCGAGGTTGAGGCACCCCTGCTGGAAACCGTTATGGAGTACACCAGGGGCAATCAGACCAAGGCATCCATCCTGCTTGGACTGAACCGCGGCACCCTGCGCAAGAAGCTGAAAACCTACGGACTGATCTGATCAGTCTGGCGGCAACAGCGGCCCATCCCTCCTGCGAGGGAAAGCCGCTGTTGATGTATTCAGCGACAGGCAATCGGTTTGACACCGCCTTGGTGTTTTTTTGGCCTCCGTCTTAAATCCGGCCCCGATTCCGACTACAATGGCGCCCCTCGCCGGCGGCCATGCCCCTGCGCGAACCATCCCACTCCAGCATTACGCGACAGACAGCCATCATGAGCCAGCCCATCAAACGCGCATTAATCAGTGTTTCCGACAAAACCGGTATCGTCGACTTTGCCCGCGCCCTGAGCGCCATGGGCGTCGAAATCCTTTCTACTGGCGGCACCTACAAACTGCTGCGGGAACAGGGCGTGAAGGCGGTGGAAGTGTCCGACTACACCGGCTTTCCGGAAATGATGGACGGCCGCGTGAAAACCCTGCACCCGAAAGTGCACGGCGGCATTCTGGGCCGCCGCGGCATCGATGACGCGGCCATGCAGCAGCACGGCATCACGCCGATCGACCTGGTGGCAGTAAACCTGTATCCGTTTGAACAGACGGTGGCCAAGCCCGACTGCGATCTGGAAACGGCGATCGAGAATATCGATATCGGCGGCCCGACCATGGTGCGCTCCTCTGCCAAGAACCATAAGTGGGTCACCATTGTGGTGAACGCGTCCGATTACGGCCGCGTGCTGGATGAAATGCAAGCCGGTGGCAATGTGGTGAGTGACCGCACCCGTTTCGAACTGGCGCTGGCTGCGTTCGAACACACTGCCAAATACGATGGCATGATCGCGAATTATCTGGGCAGCCTGCAGAACGACGGCAGCAAGACGCCCTTCCCCCGCACCTTCAACATGCAATTCGAAAAAGTGCAGGAAATGCGCTACGGTGAGAACCCGCACCAGCGCGCTGCGTTCTACCGCGAAGCCAGGCCCGCCGAGCCCAGCGTGAGCACGGCCAAGCAGTTGCAGGGCAAGGAACTGTCATTCAACAACGTGGCGGATACTGACGCCGCGCTGGAATGCGTGAAGTCGTTTGCCGAGCCCGCGTGTGTGATCGTCAAGCACGCCAATCCCTGCGGCGTGGCCATCGGCGCGAATATCAACGAAGCCTACGAGCGCGCGTTCCTGACGGATCCCACCTCTGCATTCGGTGGCATCATTGCCTTCAACCAGCCGCTGGATGAGAAAACCGCCCGCAATATCGTCGACAAGCAGTTCGTGGAAGTGATCATCGCGCCGGGCGCGAGCAATGCAGCAATTGCGATTGTGGGCGAGAAGAAGAATGTTCGTCTGCTGGTCTGCGAGCCCTGGGGCAAACGTGTCGATGGTTTCGATTACAAGCGCGTGAACGGCGGTCTGCTGGTACAGGACCGTGACAACGGCATGATCACGCAATCCGATCTTAAGCTGGTGACGAAGCGCGCGCCGTCCGCCGAGGAAATGCGCGATCTGCTGTTCTGCTGGCAGGTTGCGAAATTCGTGAAATCCAATGCGATTGTGTATGCGAAGAATCTGCAGACCATCGGTATCGGTGCCGGCCAGATGAGCCGGGTGTACAGTGCGAAGATCGCAGGCATCAAGGCGGAAGACGAAGGCCTGGTGGTGCCGGGATCGGTGATGGCATCGGATGCGTTTTTCCCGTTCCGCGATGGCATTGATGCGGCGGCGAAGGCAGGCATTCGTGCGGTGATCCAGCCCGGCGGTTCGATTCGCGACGAGGAAGTGATTGCGGCAGCGGACGAGGCGGACATTGCGATGGTGTTTACCGGGATGCGGCATTTCCGGCACTGATTTTTGCGACGAATTCGGTTTGAGTAGTTTCTTTATAGCCCGCTCCGGGAGTTCAGGGTTCATTTTCCGGACA
>JBMOPR010000102.1:0-3846 GCA_049323075.1 Pseudomonadota bacterium | reverse complement strand
GGTCATCCATGAGAGTTTTCCAAACACTGTTTATTGCAATGCTGGCTTTGGTGCTGTCCGCCTGTTCCGACGGCGGGCATTCCCGTGGCGACCACGGCGGCCAAGATGCTGAACACGTCGAGGCCGCTCCTGAACCGGAAAAAGGCCCGCATCGCGGCCGCATGCTGCGCGACGGCAATTTCACGCTGGAACTCGCCATTTTTGAAACGGGTGTGCCGCCGGAATATCGTGCCTGGTTGTATCAGGACAACAATCCACTGGCACCGGAAACCACTGAGCTGACAGTGAAGCTGACGCGCCTGGGCGATGTGGTGGACACCATCCGCTTCAAACCGCAGGGTGATTTTCTGCGCGGCGATTCGGTGATTTACGAACCGCATTCCTTTGTGGTCAGCATCGAAGCCCGCCATGAAGGCAAGACGCACACCTGGCAATACGACAGTTTTGAGGGCCGCACTGCAATCGAACCGGAAGTGGCCGCAGCGCTGGAAATCCAGACCGAAGTGGCAGGACCGGTGCAGTTGAAGGAAACCCTGAAAGTCTACGGCAAGGTGGTGCCTGATCCGGAACGGCAGCGCACTGTGCAGGCCCGTTTCGATGGTGTGATTACGTCTGTGCATGCGTCTCTGGGCGACAAGGTGACACAAGGGCAGCCGTTGTTCACCATCGAAAGCAACGAGAGTTTGAAAACCCATACCATCAGCGCACCCATCAGCGGCATCGTGGCGGAGCGCTCTGCTCATCCCGGTGAACAGACGCAAGGGCGCGCACTGATGCGCATTGTCGATTCCACTACGGTCTGGGTGGAACTGGCGGTCTTTCCGCAGGATCTCTCGCGGGTCAAGCCAGGGGCCGAGGTCTCGCTGCATTGGGGCAGTGATGGAGCGCAGCGCCAGGCCACCATTAACCGCATCGATCTGGAAGCGGTAGCCAGCCAGGCGGTTCACGCGCGCGTGAAGCTGGACAACCGGGATGGCGCACTGCGTCCGGGTGTTTTTGTGACGGGCGACGTAGTCGTGGCCACTCATGACGCACCGCTGGCAGTCAAGCGTGCCGGCTTGCAGGGATTCCGTGATTTCACGGTGGTGTTTGCGCAAGTGGGCAACCAGTACGAAGTACGCATGCTGGAACTGGGGCGTGAAGCCGGTGAGTGGGTGGAAGTGCTGGGTGGCATTGAGCCCGGTACCCGCTACGTGACCGAAAACAGTTATGTCATCAAGGCGGATATCGAAAAATCCGGCGCCGCACACGATCATTGAGGAATTGTCATGCTGGAATCGATCATTCGTTTCTCCCTGAATCGTCGGGGACTGATCCTGGCACTGGCGTTGCTGGTGTCCGGTCTTGGACTATGGAATTTTTCCCGGTTACCCATCGATGCCGTGCCGGACATCACCAACGTGCAGGTTGCCATCAATACTGAAGCGCCGGGTTATACACCGCTGGAAGTCGAGCAGCGCGTGACGTTTGCGGTAGAGATGGCGATGGCGGGCTTGCCGCGCCTGAAATATACGCGCTCGGTGTCGCGCTATGGCCTGTCACAAGTCACCGTGATTTTCGCAGACAACACCGACATCTATTTTGCGCGGCAGCAGGTGGGTGAACGGCTGATCTCCGCCATGCGGGATTTGCCGGAGGGATTGACGCCACAGCTCGGCCCCATTGCCACCGGTCTGGGTGAGATTTTCATGTTCACCGTGGATGCGGAGCCAGACGCCACCAATGTCGATGGCAGCCCGGTAACACCAACCGATCTGCGCACCGTGCATGACTGGATCATCCGGCCGCAATTGATGCGCGTCCCCGGCGTGGTGGAAGTGAATCCCATTGGGGGTTACCGGCGTGAAATCCTGGTGGCGCTGGCGCCCGAAAAAATGCTGGCGCGCGGAGTCACCCAGGCGGATATCACGGAGGCGCTGCGCAGGAATAATAACAACCGGGGCGCCGGATTCATTGAGCGCAACGGTGCCCAGTGGCTGATCCGGATTTCAGGTCAGGCGCAGACGCTGGAGGATCTGGGCAGCATCGTCATCCGCCAGGACGGTGGCGTACCCGTGCGCATCCGCGATGTCGCGGACGTGACAGAAGGCCAGGAATTGCGTTCCGGCGCGGCCACCCAGAACGGACACGAAGTCGTCATGAGTACAGTGTTCATGCTGATTGGCGAAAACAGCCGGACTGTCGCCAGCGCCACCGCCGCCAAACTGAAAGAAGTGCAGGCAAGTCTGCCGCCGGGTATCACTGCAACGGCCGTGTATGACCGCACCACGCTGGTGGATCACACCCTGAACACGGTGCGCAAAAATCTGCTGGAAGGCGCGCTGCTGGTGATTGTGGTGCTGTTCCTGCTGCTGGGGAACATTCGCGCGGCATTGCTGACGGCGGCCGTGATTCCGGTGGCCATGTTGATGACCATTACCGGCATGGTGCAAACCCGCGTCAGTGCGAACCTGATGAGCCTGGGTGCGCTGGATTTTGGTCTGATCGTCGATGGCGCCGTCATCATTGTGGAAAACTGTTTACGCCGCTTGAGCGAAGCCGGACACCGGGGGCGCATGGACTTGCGCGAACGGCTGGAAGTGGTATTCGAAGCTACCCGCGAAGTTATCCGTCCCAGTCTCTTTGGCGTGTTCATCATCACGGCGGTGTACCTGCCCATCTTTTCCCTCACCGGCGTGGAAGGCAAGATGTTCCACCCCATGGCCATCACGGTCATGATCGCCCTGCTCAGCGCCATGCTGCTGTCGATCACTTTTGTCCCGGCGGCGGTGGCCCTGTTGTTCCGCAAGCCGGTGCAGGAAAAGGCCAATCCGCTGGTGCAGGGTGGACTGCGTTTATACCGGCCCATCGTGAAGGCAGCACTGCGGTGGCGCTGGCTGGTGGTGGCATCCGCGATTGTGCTCGTCATCGTCTCTGGCAGTCTGGCAACGCGGCTGGGCTCCGAGTTCATTCCCAATCTGGATGAAGGCGACATCGCCATGCACGCGTTGCGGATTCCCGGCACGTCGCTGGAGCAGGCCATTCAGTTGCAGGAAGTGCTGGAAGCCCGCATCAAAACAATGCCGGAAGTGGAGCGCATATTCGCCAAGATCGGCACTGCCGAGGTCGCCACCGATCCGATGCCCCCCAGCGTGGCCGACAATTTCATTATCCTGAAACCGCGCAGCGAATGGCCCGATCCCGCCAAGAGCAAAAACCAGTTTGTGGCGGAACTGGAGGCGCTGGTGACACCCGTTCCCGGCAACCGGTACGAGTTCCTGCAACCCATCCAGATGCGGTTCAACGAACTGCTCGCCGGTGTGCGTTCGGAACTGGCGGTGAAGGTGTTTGGCGATGATTTCGACCAGCTCATTGCGCTGGGTGCCGAGATCGAGGCAGCGCTTGAGAAGGTGCCAGGTGCGGCGGATGTAGCGGTGGAACAGGCAACCGGACTGCCCCTGTTGACGCTGCACCCTAAAACCGAAGCGCTGGCGCGCCACGGGATCGCCCTTGCCGATGTGCAGGATCACGTAGCAACTGCGCTGGGAGGCGAAGTGGCAACCCAGCTTTACGAGGGCGACCGGCGCAGCGACGTGGTGGTGCGGTTGCCGGAATCCTTGCGGGCCAACCCCGACAACCTGGCGCAGTTTCCGGTGCCGTTGCCTGGTCACGGCTATGTCCCGCTGGGTGAGCTGGTGACGATTGAACAAGGCACGGGCTACAACCAGGTCTACCGCGAGAATGGCAAGCGCCGCGTGGTGATCAGCGCCAATGTCCGGGGCCGGGATCTGGGTTCGTTCGTGACAGAGGTTCGTGCCGCCATCGACGAAAACGTGGAAATCCCGACCGGTTACTGGGTGGAATACG
>JBMOPR010000101.1:0-3878 GCA_049323075.1 Pseudomonadota bacterium | reverse complement strand
TGGAGCGGGCATGGCAGTGGGCGAAGCGGCGGAAGAAGCCGAGCGTCGCGGCCTGCGCCCGTTCGATCCACAGTCCGGTATTGAATTGCTGAGCAAATCCTGGAAAGGCGGAAAAGCGCATCAGGTGATGGTGGATGTGACCTGGGACCGTTTCCGCGAAATTCTGGAAATGCGTCGTCCGCATCCGCTGTTTGGTGCGCTGGGCCGTTCACTGTCGACTGCGTCTGGCGTCACCGGCGAAAAATCCGCGTTCTTCAAGTCCCTGTATCCGCTGGAGCCGACCGAGCGTGCCACGCAAATCGTTGGCTATCTGCAAGGTCTGTTGGGTCGGGTGGTAGGCAAGGCCGAAGGCGAAACCGTCGATCCGGAAATGCCGCTGATGGATCTGGGTATCGATTCCATCATGGCGCTGGAAATCAAGAAGCAGCTGGAAGCCGACACCGGCCAGGCCATGCGCGCGACGCTGATTTTCGATTATCCGACCATCAACAAGATCGCCGAGTACTTCAGCGTCGCGCTGTACGGCGAGGAAGAAGGTGCGGCTGCCGTTAGCGGCGGCGTCTTCCACGGCGAGCCGATTGCAATTGTCGGTATCGGCTGCAAAATGCCGATGGCACCCAACGGCCCGGGCGATTTCTGGAAATTGCTGAGCAATGGCGAGTGCGGCATCAATGACGCACCGAGCCAGCGCTGGGATCTGGACCGTTACCTGGACAAAGATGAAAACGCGCCGGGCAAAACCTACACGCTGTCTGCCGGTCTGGTGGATGACATCGAGTCCTTCGACGGCAAGCTGTTCGGCATCGCGCCGCGCGAACTGGAAAGCATGGAACCGCAGCAACGTCTGGTGCTGGAACATGCCTGGACCGCGCTGGAAAACGCCGGTTATTCCCCGGCCGCAATGAACGGCACCCGCACCGGTGTGTTCGTCGGTGTTGGCGCCAATGAATACATCCGCGCCTGCGCCACCGGTGCCCGTGAAGAAGACATCATGTTCATCCCCACCGGCAACGCGCTCAACGTGATCGCCGGCCGTGTTGCCTTCAACCTGGGTCTGCAAGGCCCCTGTATGACCATTGACACTGCGTGCTCATCGTCTGCGGTTGCCACTCACCTGGCCTGCCAGAGCCTGCGCAACGGCGAGTGCGAAATGGCGCTGGCCAGTGGTGTGAACGCCATGGTGATGCCGGAAACCTTCGTGGCATTGTCGAAAGCGCACATGCTGTCGAAAGAAGGCCGCTGCAAAACCTTCGACGAAAGTGCCGACGGTTACGTGCGCGGCGAAGGCGTGGGCGTGCTGGTGTTGAAGCGCCTGTCCGATGCCGAGCGGGATGGCGACAACATCATTGCGGTGATCAAGGGCTCCGCGATCAACCAGGATGGCCGCAGCAGCAGTCTGACTGCGCCGAATGGTCCGCAGCAGCAGGCGGTGATTCGCGCGGCGCTGGCCAATGCCGGTCTGAAAGCCGAAGAAGTGGATTGGGTGGAAACCCACGGTACTGCCACCCCGCTGGGTGATCCGATCGAAGTGCAGTCGCTGGAAGCTGTGTACTGCGGTCACCGCAGCGCGGAAAACCCGCTGATCATCAGCTCGGTGAAAACCAACATCGGTCACCTGGAGTCTGCTGCCGGCGTATCCAGCATCATGAAAGCAGCGCTGTCGTTGCAGCATGGCGTGATTCCCAAGCACCTGCATTTCAACAAGTTCAATCCGCATATCGCAGTGGATCAGTCCAAGTTTTTCATTCCTACTGAGAAGATGGAATGGAAAGGCGGTGAGAAGAAGCGTCGCGTCGGTATCAGCTCGTTCGGTTTCAGCGGCACCAACGTGCACATGATTCTGGAAGAAGCACCGGTGCGCAAGGAAGTGATCAACGCCACCGAACGCAACAGCCATGTACTGACGTTCTCGGCGAAATCCGAAGCGTCACTCAACGGTCTGGCCAAGCGTTATGCCGAGTTCCTGGAAAGCGATCTGCTCAACAGCAAGCCGGCGGCATTTGCCGACGTGGCGTTCACTGCCAATACAGCCCGCGCGCAATTTGAATATCGCGCTGCTGTGGTGGCGAACGATGCTGCGTCCGCTGCCGACAAACTGAAGCAGCTGGCAGAAGGGCACACCAGCGTCGGTGCTTTCCGGGGCGAAGCCAAGCCGGTCACCGGCACAGCATGGCTGTTCACTGGCCAAGGGTCGCAGTACGCCGGCATGGCGAAGGAACTGTACGACACCAATCCGGCGTTCAAGCAGAAACTGGATGCCTGTGAAAAACTGTTCGAAGCCGAAACTGCTGAATCCCTGCTGGGCATTCTGTGGGGCGACCAGACGGCGGAAATCGACAACACCCGCTACACCCAGCCGGCGATTTTTGCGCTGGAATACGCACTGGCAAGCCATTGGCAGAGCCTGGGCCTGAAACCCACTGTCATGGTTGGCCACAGCGTGGGCGAATATGCGGCGGCGGTAATCGCCGGCATCATGAGCCTGGATGACGCGATGAAACTGATCGTGGCGCGCGGCAAGCTGATGGTGGAACTGTGCGAGAAAGGCGACATGGCCGCCGTGCTGACCACGCAGGACAAGGTGGAAGAAATCATCGCCGGCAACAGCGCAGTGCAGCTGGCAGCATGCAACGCACCGGGCAATACCGTGGTGTCCGGCACTGCCGACGGCATCAAGGCGGTCTTGCAGAAAGCGTCTTCGCTGGATGTGGATGCGCGTCTGCTCACCGTGTCGCACGCTTTCCATTCCAACATGATGCAGCCGATGCTGGACGCCTTCCGCAAGGTGGCGGAATCCATCAGCTACAAGCCGGCCACACTGTCGATCGTGTCCACTGTGAGTGGTCGCGCCAACCAGGGTGAAATGTCCACCGCCGGTTACTGGGTAGAGCACGTCAAGCGCCCGGTACTGTTCGTGAATGCGGTGAAAGAACTGCCGGCACTGAAAGTGAATGTGTGTCTGGAAGTGGGCCCCGGCGCCACGCTCACCAGCCTGGCACAACAGACGCTGGGTCAGGATGGCTTCACGTTCGTCCACAGCCTGCGCGCGAAACAGGATGCCAGCCGCCAGTTCAACCTGGCTGCCGCGCAACTGTACTCACGTGGTGTCGACATCAACTGGAAAGGTTTCGATGCGCCTTACGCCCGCCAGCGTGTTGCAGCGCCGGCTTACGCCTTCGATCGCAAGCGTTACTGGCTGGGTGACAACGACAACGGTATGGTCTCCGCCGGCGGCAACATGGGTCAGGTCACCGAGAACGTGCTGATGATGATGCAGTCGCCCATGAGCGACGACTACTACTTCGAGAACTCGTTCGGTGGCCGTCATCCGTTCAACCTGGATGATCACCGTCTGTATGAAGTGGTGGTTGCGCCCGGTGCATTCCACGTGGCCAACACCATCCTCTGCGCCCGCGATGCCTTCGGCGAGAAGCCGGTGAAGCTGGACGATGTGGTGTTCCCCGAGCCGCTGATCATTGAAGGCGACAAGAAGCGTCGCCTGCATTACGGCTTCAAGAAAATCGCCAGCAAGGACAGTGTCGACCAGTACGAAGTAAAAGGCTTCAGCCGTCCGGACCAGAAAGGGTCGGAAAAAGACTGGACCATGCACTGCAGCATGAACGTTGCTTTGTGCGATGGACCTGATGCCACCCAGGTGCTGACGCCGCAGGATATCGAGCAGATCCAGGGCCGTGCCACTATCGCCTTCGACGGCCAGATGTTCTATGACGAAATGTGGAAAGTGGGTTACCAGCTGGGCTCGCAGTTCCGCTGGATCGCGAAATTCTGGCGTCGCCCTGGCGAGACACTGACGCAACTGCGTCTGCCGGAATCTGCGCTGGAGCAGGGCAAGTACATGATCCATCCGGGACTGATGG
>JBMOPR010000100.1:1335-3880 GCA_049323075.1 Pseudomonadota bacterium | reverse complement strand
AAAACGGTGATGCTGCATGTGCATGATGCGGAACAGCTTGCCGGAGCCGAACGGCACTGCCACGAAAGTGGCCATGCGCAGGATCAGTTCGTTCACCCAGGGAACGCGCGACGCCGCCCGGTGCATGGCATCGTGGGCAGGCGTAAAGGCCAGGTAGGCAACGAAAGTGCCGATGGCCGCCGCCAGCACGTTGTTAATGGCACCGTCCAGCGACAGTTTCCACAGGGCGATATAGACCGCGTAGTACACCACCACAATGGCCAGGGCAGGCCAGGATATAAGCGGGGTTTTACGGATCTCGGCAAATGCCTGGTCGGCGCTGGCGCCGGCTGCCGGTTGCGACATATGAACCTCGTGTTCCCAATCAATAAGAAGTCAGTGCCCCGCCACGGCGAGCACTTGTGACCGGCGGGTCTGATCCACCTACAGTAGCAGGTGGATTGCGGTCGGGTGAAGCCGGATGGACGGGTGGCGAGGCCACTTTAATGCGAAGTCTAATTCGCGTTCAATTCGTGTTTGACACCGGACTGTCCAAACACGACTGCCTCAATCCTGTGTCGCCTTCTGAATCCCCTCCCAGGCCACCTGCGCCAGCCAGTCGATCTGCTCTTCAGTGATCACATAGGGCGGCATGAAATACACCACGCTGCCCAACGGCCGCAACAACGCGCCTTGATCCAGCCCGTGCTGATACACCCGCAGACCCCGGCGTTCCTGCCAAGGGTAGGGCTCGCGAGTGGTTTTGTTTTTCACCAGTTCGATGGCCAGGATCATGCCGGTCTGGCGCACATCGGCCACGTGGGGATGGTCATTGAAGTGCGCAGTGGCCTGCTGCATTTTCCGGATCAGGGTTTGATTCTGTTCCAGCACCCGGTCGTCGCGGAAGATATCCAGGGTGGCGAGGGCGGCGGCGCAGGCCAGCGGGTTGCCGGTGTAGGAATGGGAATGCAGGAAGCCGCGCAGACTGGCGTAGTCGGCGTAGAACATGTCGTAGATGGTGGAGGTGGTGAGCACAGCACAGAGCGGCAGATAGCCCCCGGTGAGGCCCTTCGACAGGCAGAGAAAATCCGGCGTGATGCCCGCCTGCTCGCAGGCAAACAGGGTGCCGGTGCGGCCGAAACCCACCGCAATCTCGTCGGCGATCAGGTGCACGCCGTAGCGGTCGCACAAGGCGCGGGCTTGTTTCAGGTACGCCGGATGGTACATACGCATGCTGCCGGCGCACTGCACCAGCGGTTCCACGATCAGGGCGCAGATCTCGTCGCCGTGCTGCTGCAGGATTTTTTCCAGTTCGGATGCGGCACGCAACGCGCAGTCTTCCGCACTTTCCCCCGGTTGCGCCAGGTAGGCATCGGGGCTGGGCGCGGTGAAGGTGGTCATCAGCAGCGGCTGGTAGGTGTGCTTGTACAGGTCCACATTGCCCACTGCCAGCGCTGCCAGGGTTTCGCCGTGATAGCTGTTGCCGAGGGTGACGAATTTGGTTTTGCGCACCCGGGCCGGATCGCCGCCACTGCGGTTCAGCCAATAGTGAAAACTCATTTTCAGCGCGACTTCAATGCCGGAGGAGCCGTTGTCGGCATAGAACACACGGCTGAGGGCAGGCGGCGTGATTGCCACCAGACGTTCCGACAGTTCCACCACGGGCTCGTGGGTGAAGCCGGCCAGGATCACATGTTCCAGCTGGTCCAGCTGCTGCTTTACGCGGGCACTGATGCGCGGGTTGGCGTGGCCGAACAGGTTCACCCACCAGGAACTCACCGCGTCCAGATAGCGCTTGCCGTTGAAGTCCTCCAGCCAGACGCCCTCGCCCCGCCGGATCGGGATCAGCAGCAGGGATTCGTGATCCTTCATCTGGGTGCAGGGGTGCCAGAGCACGGCGAGGTCGCGCCGGATCAGGTCGTCGTTCAGGTCCATGGCAAGCTACCGCAACAAGCAGGAATGATGGTACTGATGATAGTGTGTGGTGGGCGGCAGGGGAATGATCAGGCGGTTTTAGAACACCAGACGGGTATCCCGGCTACTGGCCAGGACTCTCACCAACGCAGCGCCGTCTTCTGTCGAACGATAGAACAGTATATAGCGGTCCACCGGGAAGCATCTCATACCCTCACCCAGTTCCGGCCTCTCGACGCCCATGTCACTATATTCCGCCAGCTTTTGAGCCTTTTCGTTGAGCTTGTCCAGGAACCGGTCCGCGTTCACCGGACTGTCTTCGGCGATGTATAACCAGATTTCCAGCAGGTCCAGTTCCGCTTCGAGCGAGAGGATCAATTCGGGCACTACTGTCCGTTCCTTTTATTCAGCAGTTGCCGTCCACGAGCCTTGATCTGCTCGACGTCCAGCGTCTTTCCCCGCCCTTTTTCCAGGGAATCCAGGCCCTGCTGAATGTCCGCTTTCAGGGCTTCCAGCTTCAATGCCTGCAGGCTGTCCCGCTCTTCCATCAGGCGCAGGGCTTCGCGCACCACTTCACTCACCGAGTTATACATGCCAGTAGCAACCTTTTGTTTTATATAGTTTTCTAATTGGGGAGTCAG
Source organism: Pseudomonadota bacterium (assembly GCA_049323075.1). GTDB lineage: Bacteria > Pseudomonadota > Gammaproteobacteria > Pseudomonadales > Ketobacteraceae > Ch67. The sequence goes on along the minus strand of JBMOPR010000100.1, from coordinate 1,346 downwards.
GGAGACGTTCA
>JBMOPR010000100.1:0-1315 GCA_049323075.1 Pseudomonadota bacterium | reverse complement strand
GCTGGACACCCTGCAATAATAGCAATCTTTGCCAATCTTTGTTACTCACCAACTCCGCCAAGAACCTGGCTTTGAGATAGATATGAGCTATGCCCTTGCCGGCAGTCAGCAACGCGAAGGGCTGGACCTGTTCCTTGCTGTAAAAGCCCATCAAGTACAAATCGAGGGGGCTGTAAAAGCGCCGCGCGGCCATCGCGCTGGCCGTCGGCGTTGGTGAAATGCACGCCGGAGGCCCAGTGGTGCAGCGTCTCATGGGCCAGCACCATCAGGACTTTTTCGAACTCGGGATCATGGGGATCGAGCACGTAACGGCTGGCAGCCGCCATATCGATCATGGCCTGCAGTTTGCCTTTGCTGCCAAACAATGCAGTGTGGTTGAAAATGGGTTTGCCAATGCCTTGGGTTTGGTTCTGTACGTCGAACTCGAATGCCAGCGCATCGCCGGTGTTGTATTCGAAAGAGGAGAACACCACCAGGAAGTCATAGTTGTCCGGGTGATGGGCAAAGAATTCCTTGGCCACCGTGGCACGCGCAGCGCGGTTGAAGCTGCCATCCGACAAGCGTTTGTCGTAAGCACCAGCAAATTCCATGACGGAAATATGTTCCCGGTCTTCAATCCATTTAGCGGAATAGGCGCCTTGGGGTATGGTGAAATCCACCGGCGGTATCGGTTCCCCCGCATGGAGCGATGTGGCAAACAACGCCAGCGCCATAGTCAGGATGCCGTACAACTTTATACTGCGATACATGGTGTAATACCCCAAGACTGCTCGAAGCAATTCCGCTTTTACGATTTAGATCAAGTTAGCTACTCAGCCCGGCGTTGGCACAACGTAACGGCAATCGCCGGGGTCTGGCTTTCAATACTGCATTTGCAAATACCGCTACTGGGTGGTCATTTGCTTGGGCCATTCTTCTTTTGGCCAGCTGGTGGAGAATGTTTTCATTTCTGATGGTTGCTGGTCTTTGGATTTGAAAAGCCAGACCATTTCGCCCTGGGCACTGCGCAGGACCAGCTTGTCGGTTAGGACTTGCATGACGGTTGCGTCGTCCAGTTTGTCGCCGGGCGAAAGGACTTGCATTTTTCCCTCTGCGGTTTGGATGACGGCTCGGTTGTCTTGGGGGGATATCGACAACACCTTAAACTCAGAATTGAAAGCTAAGGCAGTATTAGAAGAGGACCATACAAGGTAGTGTTCATAAATCTGTGTCATTTCCTTACACTACCCAAAAAGGAACTGACACATGGCAATCAATTTCGATTTTGACGCAGCTCTCAAAGCCCTTCGCTCAGGCCAGGACCTGAATGGCGAGA
>JBMOPR010000099.1:0-3891 GCA_049323075.1 Pseudomonadota bacterium | reverse complement strand
GAGCAGGACGACTTCGACCAGCTGTTGTGGCTCGGCCGCCTGCTGGGCCGCTTTCACAAGGCCGCCGCAACCGAACTGTTCAAGGAGCGCCCCACCCTGTCGGTACAGCGCATGATCCGCGAACCGGCGGATTTCATTCTGCAGTCGGAATTCCTGCCGCCGTACCTGCGCGACCGCTACGACACGCTCACCGCCACCCTGGAACAGCGCATCCGGCACGTCTTTTCCGAGATCCGGCCACAGATCCTGCGCTGCCACGGTGACTGCCATATCGGCAACATCCTCTGGCACCGGGAAACCGGCCCCTGGTTCGTGGATTTCGACGACTGCATGAATGCACCGGCAGTGCAGGACCTGTGGATGCTGCTGGCGGGCAGCCGCATCGAACAACGCGCCCAGTTCAGCGAGCTGCTGGAAGGCTATGAGGAATTCAACGACTTCAACCGGCGCGAGCTGCAACTGATCGAGCCGCTACGGTCCATGCGCATGGTGCACTATGCCGGCTGGCTGGCCCGGCGCTGGAGCGACCCGGCCTTTCCCGCCAACTTTCCCTGGTTCGCTTCCGCCCACTACTGGCAGAGCCACGTGAACAGCCTGCAGGAACAGCTGATGGTGCTGGACGAAGAACCCTTCCAACTGTACTGATGCACCAGCAGTAGTTGACAAAACCAGTCGGATAAATACACTGGTTTCACTGAAGGGGAGTAGTTCCCGCCGTGGCTATCGTCATCACGGGCCGTGCGCTTGCCGCACCAGGCCCCGGTACCACGGGCAGGCCAGGCCTGTGAACGAGACCTTTGTCGCAATGACAAAGGTTTCGCGCGTCCGGTCATTGCGTTGGTCTTGAACACGCGCAATACCGGAGACCAACCCTCATGTTCCTCACCTTTCTCTGCACTCAGGCAAGCCGCCTCTGGCGATCTCTTTCGCCACAACCCACTCTTGCCCGCATAACCGCACCCCTGAGAATCCCGTCCGGACCGTCCACAGTCCCTAGCCAGGAGGTCCGCTCATGACCACAATCGGCGAATGGTGGATGTGGGCCCTGTTCGCGGGCATCGTACTGATCATGTTGCTGATCGACCTGTTGCTGGTGGGCGGCGGCAAACAGCATCGGGTACCGGTGAAGGAGGCGGCAATCTGGTCCGTGATCTGGATCAGCGTGTCCTTCCTGTTCGCTGGCGGCCTGTGGTGGTATCTCGACGCCTACCACAGCCGGGAACTGGCCAACGAGAAAACGCTGGAATACATCACCGGCTACCTGATCGAAAAATCCCTGGCAGTAGACAACATTTTCGTCTGGATCATGCTGTTCTCGTTTTTTGCCATTCCGCTGGAACTGCAGAAACGGGTGCTGCTGCTGGGTGTGTTTGGCGCGCTGGTGATGCGCACCGTGATGATCCTGGCAGGTGCCTGGCTGATTGCCCGTTTCCACTGGATTCTCTATGGCTTCGGTGCCTTCCTGCTCATCACCGGCATCAAGATGTACTGGTTCGCCGATCAGAAACCGGACCTGGAGCAAAATCCCCTGATCCGCTGGCTGCGCGCGCACATGAACATCACCACCGAACTGCACGGCGAGAAATTCTTCGTGGTGAAACAGGGCGTGCGTTACGCCACTCCGCTGTTCCTCGCCCTGGTGCTGGTGGAAATGTCCGACCTGATCTTCGCGGTGGATTCAATACCCGCCATTTTCGCCATCACCACCGACCCGTTCATCGTGTTGACGTCGAATATTTTCGCCATCCTCGGCCTGCGCGCAATGTACTTCCTGCTGGCGGACATGGCGGACCGTTTCTCGCTGCTGAAATACGGCCTGGCGATCGTGCTGATGTTTATCGGGGTAAAAATGCTGCTGATCGATCTGTACAAGATTCCGGTGGGCTTCTCGCTGGCTATCGTGGGCGTGATCATCGCAACATCGGTGGGATTATCGCTGGTTAAAGCGCGCAAAGTTGCGGCTGCGGGCAACAGTCTGCCGCCGCAAGCGTAACGCCCATTCTGCAACAAAAAAAGGTGACGTGGAAAACGTCACCTTTTCATTGCGTGCAATGCGGACAATCCGCCGTTCAGGCCGCCTTTTTCAGAACCGGCTCGTCGGGCAGCTTGTCCAGCAACTCTTCCAGATGCAGCGTCGGCTGCCCCAGCTTGTGACCTTCATCGATGAAAGTCTTCAACATCATGCGAGTTTGCGGCGCTGTTTTCACGAAGTGAAATTTCACGAAAGATTCTGCGTCCATCGGTGACAGGAACCGCATCACCGGCAACGCCATCTTCACCCAGAACAGGCTGAAAAGACGCTCGGTCCAGTTCTGCCGCTTGCCGAATTTCGCCGCCACGATGTGCAACGCTTCCTTGGCCGCGTCTACCGCCAGATTCAGCGAACTGCTCAACTGCAACTTGTGAAACGACCAGTGCTCCAGCTCCAGCGACGCCACCAGCGGAATCATCCAGGCAGAACGGTCCGCATAGGCACGACTGGCATCCTTTTCGATTTTGACATTCAGGCGGCCTGAGGCCATGGCCTCGACCACTGGCGGCACCCGTTCGGGGCTGCCGGAAAATTCCGCCGGCATCATTGGCAGCAGCAGGTAGGCCACCCCGTGCTTGTCTGCATCCTGGTGGTAATCCGGCAGATCCGGCAGCGGCGTCTGGTAGCAGATGAAATTCACCACGCCGCACACCACCTGCTCCGGCGGAAACACGCTCATGACATAATCGCGGTCATCCAGATCCGGCTGCAGCATGACGATGGTGGCATCGCCCACGACGCTCCGCAGTTGCAGCAGCCAGTCACCCCGCAACGCGGTGGACGGCACAGTCAGCCAAACCTGATCCCACTGCTGCTCGCCCAGTTCGGCCATATCAGTGAAAATGGCATCGGCCTGGAAACGTTCGGCCTCCCCCAAGCCGCTGCGACGGCACCGGTATAGAGTGAATCCCTGTTCGCATTGTTCTTTGTATTGTTCTTTTACGAAGTAGGAAACGGATGCGCCGCCGCGCTGCAAATAATGTCCGTACACCTGTCCCACTGCACCTGCGCCAACGATCAAAGCTGTAACCACGACATTTTTTCCTCATGGGAGTGACAGTCTCCCGGATTCTAGGCACAGCGTCTTTGCACTAACAAGGTCAAGGGTTTGGGTAATTCAGGGCATTTTTATATCATGTTGTTCTAATAGAATCGCACTCACAACATTCACTTCTAACGCTGTGTTTTTATTCAGGACAGTGTTACCGAGCTGGAATCAAGCTGTTGTTATGACTAAGAAAATACACTCTGTTACCATCTCACCCACCCGTAACAAATGCGACGACTGCCTGCCGTCGCACTGCTGCCGTTACGCCACGCAGATGATTTCGGCGCCGCGTTCGATGCGCGACTTCGATCATCTGCTGTGGCAGGTTTCCCACCGCACCGTGCACGTGTTCAAGGACGCCGATGGCTGGTTTCTGCGCATCATGAGCGACTGCGAGCACCTGCAAACTGACGGTCGCTGCGGCATCTACGCCACCCGGCCGCTGGTGTGCCGCGAGCACAGCAATGATTTTTGCGAACGGGATGAGTCAATCGAGAAAGGGGCTGAATACTACTTTCAGGACTATGCCCAGCTGGATGCGTACTGTGCCAAACGCTTTCGCAACTGGACCAGGCGCTTCGAAATGATGTGAAGCGACGACGGCGATCGCCTCCCAATCTGATCTGACCGGGGGAACGCTCCCACAAAAGCACGAAGGTGAATACATTTCAGGATCATGACGAAGGCAACGGCGGCACAACAAAAAAGGGGCGCTAGCCCCTTTTCAGTTTTCTTCACAACACCGGGTCACGGCTTATTCTGATCTTCGTCTTCCAGAGGAGCCGGGCGGGTCTGGATACCCCTCTGGATC
>JBMOPR010000098.1:0-3892 GCA_049323075.1 Pseudomonadota bacterium | reverse complement strand
CTTCAGCAGGTACATGCCTTTCAGGATGCCCTCTTCCGCACCCTTCGGCAGTGCCGGGTGCACGTAGTTTTCGTTCTGCACCGTGATGTAGTAAAAAACGTTTTCCTTGTTCTGGTACATCCGGCGCAAACCGTCTTGCAGGATCACCGCCAGTTCATACGAATAGGCCGGATCATAGGCAACGCAGTTCGGAATGGTGGCCGCCAGAATATGACTATGGCCATCCTGGTGCTGCAGGCCTTCGCCGTTCAACGTGGTGCGGCCCGCAGTGGCACCGATCAGGAAACCGCGCGCCTGGGCATCGCCCGCCGCCCAGGCCAGATCGCCAATGCGCTGGAAGCCGAACATGGAATAGAAAATGTAGAACGGAATCATCGGGTAGTTGTTGACGGAATAGGACGTCGCCGCTGCGATCCACGCCGCCATCGCACCGGCTTCGTTGATGCCCTCTTCCAGAATGCGGCCCTTGATGTCCTCGCGGTAATACATCACCTGTTCCGAATCCGCCGGCTTGTACAACTGGCCCACGGCGGAATAAATTCCCAACTGACGGAACATGCCTTCCATACCAAAGGTGCGCGCCTCATCGGGCACGATCGGAACGATGCGCTCACCGATATTCTGCAGCTTGATCAGCGAGTTCATCATCCGCACCAGCGCCATGGTGGTGGACATCTCGCGGTCCTTGCTGCCTTCCAGCATGGGGCCGAACACACCCAGCTCCGGCGCCTCCAGCGTTTCACATTCGGTACGGCGCGACGGCAGGTAGCCACCCAGCGCCATCCGGCGCTCGCGCATGTAGCGCATCTCTGTGCTGTCATCAGCGGGACGGTAGAACGGCAGCTTCGCCAGTTCATCGTCGCTGAACGGCATGTCGAAGCGGTCGCGGAAGGATTTCAGGCTGTCGATATCCAGCGTTTTCATCTGGTGTGTCTTGTTGGCAGACTCGCCGGCACCGGTACCGTAACCTTTCACAGTTTTCGCCAGAATCACGGTGGGCTGGCCCTTGTGATGGGTCGCTGCATGATACGCGGCAAACAGCTTGTAAGGATCGTGACCGCCACGATTGAGCTGGAAAATTTCCTCGTCGGTCATGTCGGCGACCAGCTCACGCAGTTCCGGATATTTGCCAAAGAAATGCTCGCGGGTGAAGGCGCCGCCGTGGTTCTTGAACGCCTGGTATTCGCCGTCCACCACTTCTTCCATGCGCTTGCGCAGCACGCCGAGTTTGTCCCGTGCCAGCAGCGGGTCCCACTTGCGGCCCCACACCACTTTAATCACGTTCCAGCCGGCGCCGCGGAACACGCCTTCCAGTTCCTGGATGATCTTGCCGTTGCCGCGAACCGGGCCATCCAGACGCTGCAGGTTGCAGTTGATCACAAACACCAGGTTGTCGAGTTTTTCGCGACCCGCCAGCGAAATACAGCCGAGGGATTCCGGCTCGTCACATTCGCCATCCCCCAGACACGCCCACACCTTGCGGTCTTCCCGCTTGATCAGCTCGCGGTTCTGCAGATACTTCATGAAATGGGCCTGATAGATCGCCTGGATCGGACCCAGCCCCATCGACACGGTGGGGAATTGCCAGAAATTCGGCATCAGCCAGGGATGCGGATAGGACGACAGCCCTTCCTTCTTCACCTCGCGGCGGAAATTCTCCAGCTGCTTCTCCGAGAGGCGGCCTTCCAGAAACGCACGGGCGTAAATACCGGGAGCAGAGTGGCCCTGATAGAACAGCAGATCACCACCGAAAGTCTCGGTGGGCGCCCGGAAGAAATGGTTGAAGCCCACATCGTACAGGGTGGCAGACGAGGCAAAACTGGAAATGTGGCCACCCAGCTCATCGTCGGTCAGGTTGGCGCGCTGCACCATGGCCAGCGCATTCCAGCGGATCAGCGAGCGGATGCGCCGCTCCAGATACAGATCACCGCGGAAAGTGGCTTCCTTCTCAACAGGAATGGTGTTCAGGTAGGGTGTGGTGAGGCGGGTTTGCTGCACGCCGGCAATGCGGGCGCGTTCGGTAAGACGGTCCAGCAGGTAGGTCGCCCGCTCGGGCCCTACGCTTTCCAGCACCGAGTCCAGCGCGTCGATCCATTCCTGGGTTTCCACCGGGTCGACATCATCGTAAAAACGTTCACGGGTCATTCAATACAACTCCTGGTATTGCAAAACTTTTTGAGTTTTGGGTTTCGCTTGTGGCTGTACCGCGCCCAGCCGTCCCTACTGTCTGGTTACAGTATAGGAAGGCGTCACCGATTTGGTGCAACGCCGCCGGGCAACGGTGATGAATGCTCTACCTGATCAGCTGATGATGGTGAGGATGGCAATCACGACGATCCAGAAGATCAGAACGTTACTGCGCAGATCCTGGGCGGAATGAATCCGGCGGATACCTTCCGACGCCAGTTCATCCTCGTCCGTGGGCAGATCCTTGAAATCCAGCCCCATCTTCACCGCCAGTTTGAGCACGATTTCCGCTTCGCGGTCGGTAGCGCGAAAGCGTCGAACGGCAACCGCAAATGCCTTGCCGTTAAAGCAGAGTGCCGCAATGGTCATGGCCACCGCCCGCGCGGGGACACCATCCAGTGCATGCAGGAATTCGATACCGATTTTTTTCCAGGCCGAGGGCACATCCGTCTGCGGATCAGGCACCCGTGGCAACAGCACGGTGAACAGGTACAGCGCCAATCCACCCAGACCAAAAATGCCGTACCAGAACAGCGGCGCAAACAGCGTCTGGTTAATGCGCACCCAGTACTGGGTAACAGTCTGGCTGAGCAGTTCCGAGGGGCTCACCATGCGGCCGTAATCAAACGTGTGGGTACCGTGCTCGTAGGCTGCCTGCCACTCCTTGTTGCGCCAGCGCTTCAGGAATGGCACCAGCGTGGCTTCCAGCCGGCGGAAATCGAGGCAGGCCGTCAACAACACCACTGCCAGCACCGCTCCCGTCAGAGTGAACACCCAGCCTTCCAGATGAGTGCCCACCAGCCAGCCCAGCAACGTGGGCGGCAGCACATACAAACCGTAGCCGGCAGCCGGATGCAGCGACTGCAGAAACGATTGCTGCTGGAAACGGTTCAGGTAGGCGAGTCCCCACTGGCCATCGGCAAAATACGCGGGCACATAGGCTTCCTTCACCGCCCACAGTGCCAGCAGAAGAGCCAGTAACGTCATGGATCGCTCCCTTCCAAGATCATGATTTCTTAAGCCTAACAGATTTTTCCGCCGGATCTTAGACAGACCCGGGACGAACCCTCGCGCACAGGCTCAGGCGGCGGGCCCGGACTCGTCCAGCAGACGGTTCAGCAGGGCCCAGTCGAAGCCGGTACCAGGGTCAGTCTTGCGACCCGGCGCAATATCGGAATGGCCGGCAATACGTTGGCGCGACAGCGTGGGATAGCAACTCAGCAGGCTGCGGATCACACCGGCCAGGCTGACATATTGCGCCGGCTCGAAGGGGCCCGTGTCGGTGCCCTCCAGCTCGATGCCGATTGAGAAATCGTTACAATTTTCCCGCCCGTCATAGCGGGACTGACCCGCGTGCCAGGCGCGCTGGTCGAACGGCACGAACTGCACCAGGCTGCCATCGCGGCGGATCAGCAGGTGGGCCGACACCTGCAACTGGTGAATACCCTGAAAATAGGGATGGCCATCCGCCGGCAGGCAGTTGGTGAACAGCTGCTCGATAGCAGGCCCGCCGAACTCCCCCGGCGGCAGGCTGATGCTGTGCAGCACCACCAGATCGGCCACGCAACCGGCCGGGCGCGCGTTGAAATTGGGTGACGGCACCTGGCGGGCCTGCTCCAGGCGGTGACGGGTGATGCGGGGCATGGCGGATTCGTTCAAGGTGACCGGGCTCCGGAGTAGTTAACGGGTACCGGCACCGATAGTA
>JBMOPR010000097.1:0-3893 GCA_049323075.1 Pseudomonadota bacterium | reverse complement strand
GCTTGGCCGCCCTGCTGAACAGGAACAGGAACAGGATGCCAAGGCCAAATGACCAGCCGAGGGAATCAACGTGGAATTTCCAGAAACCCATCTGGGCGGCTTCGGCCGCATCATGGGCCAAACCCCAGGTGCCGTCGGCTTTCTGGCCAAATACGAGATTGGTCAAATGGTGCTTGATATAGTCTGAAGAACTTCCGGCTGCCATAGATTATCCCAATACCCTTAACAAAAATCGCAGGTTTAAGTCGGCGTTACTTGCCTCGCCTCAGGATCAGCGGCGCCATCCAGGCGATGCCATAGACCAGAAAAAAGGCTGCAAACAGATACGGTGCTGTGTCGCGAATGCCGTCTACGAGACGAAAGGTGGCGATGAACAGCAGCATGACGATGACAAATTTCCCCGCCTCGCCCCTGTAAAATGCCCGCACCATGTCGCGGGACGCCCGCGCGCCAGAGAATCGGAAAGCCTGTATAGCGAAGTAGAGATTGCCCAGCGTGGCAATCCATCCCCCAGCCAGCGCCGCAACGGCAGCGCCATTTCCCAAGACAATCCACACCAAAACAGGGAGCAAAACAGAGACGGCGGCTTGGGTTCCTACCACGTAATACGCGAGATGACGATCGTTGATCGCACGAGGTTTTGTCAAAGCCATTGTTCCAGATAACCCGACATTCAGCAGAGATCCGTACCTTTTGGGCCAGCCGATCGCTGAGTGCAGGTTCGAGCCTGCGTAAGGCGGAGCCGATTATAGAGACTTTCCCAGGGGCAGGCAACACGCGGTCCGCGCGGTTTTCGCGAGTTTCGGAGGGAACATGGGCCGCTATTTTATGTGGTCAAGAATACCGTCCAGTTCATCCAGGCTGGAATAGCGGATGACCAGCCGGCCCTTGCCTTTGGCACTGTGCTGGATCAGCACCGGCGCACCCAGCTTGTCGGAGAGATTATCCTGCAGCAGCTTGATGTCCGGATCGAGGCGGACATCGCCACTGGCGATCTGCTCCTGTTGCAGACGGCGCACCAGGGCTTCGGTCTGGCGGACCGACAGTCCCTTGGCAGCGATGGTGCGGGCGGCTTCCGTCTGCTTGAGGGTGTCCAGGGTAAGAATGGCGCGGGCGTGGCCCATTTCCAGATCGCCGTGCTCCACCAGCTTGCGGGCCTCGGCAGACAGGCTCATCAGGCGCAGCAGGTTGGTGACCGTGGTGCGGGACTTGCCCACGGCGTCGGCGACCTGCTGGTGGGTCAGTTCGAATTCGTCCTGCAGGCGCTGCAGGGCCGCGGCCTCCTCAATCGGGTTGAGATCTTCACGCTGGATGTTTTCGATGAGGGCCATGGCGATGGCCGCTTCGTCCGGCACGTCGCGAATCAGGCAGGGCACTTTTTCCAGACTGGCCAGCTGGCTGGCGCGCCAGCGCCGCTCACCGGCAATGATTTCATAATTCTTGCCACCGATCGGGCGCACCACGATGGGCTGCATCACGCCCTGGGCCTTGATCGACGCAGCGAGATCTTCCAGGGCTTGCGGGTCCATGTCGCGGCGGGGCTGGTAACGGCCGCGCTGGAGGAATTCAATCGGCAGGTGGCGCAATTCGCCGTCGAGGTTTTCGCTGGCGGGTACCGGTTGGGCAGGATCGGTCGGCACTTCTTTTTTCGGCAGGGAGGCACTGGCCAGCAGTGCGTCGAGTCCGCGACCTAAACCTTTCTTCTTGGCACTCATGGTTCGCCTTTATTGTCGTGTGGGGGCCGGCTGGGGGAGAGCCCCATTATAAGCGCCCCCTGTAGCGGCGCAATCAGGCGGACAGGGTTTCCACGGCAGGATCGCGCTTTTTCTGTTCAGCACGACGGATCAGTTCGCCGGCCAGCGCCAGATAGCAGACGGCACCGCGGGATTTGGCGTCATATTCCAGCACCGGCAGGCCGTGGCTGGGAGCTTCGGCCAGGCGCACGTTGCGGGGAATGATGGTGCGGTAGACCTTGTCGCCGAAGTGATCAGTGAGCTGGCTCGACACCTGGTTGGCCAGGGCGATGCGCGGATCGTACATGGTGCGCAGCAGACCATCGATTTCCAGCTGCGGATTGAGCACGGCCTTGATCTTCTCGATGGTGTTGAGCAGCGCGGTGAGTCCTTCCAGCGCGTAGTATTCGCACTGCATGGGAATCAGCACGGAATCGGATGCCACCAGTGCGTTCACGGTGAGCATGTTCAACGACGGCGGGCAGTCGATGATGATGTAGTCGTATTCACCCTGCACCGGCGCCAGTGCGCGTTTCAGGCGCTGTTCCTTGTCGTCCATGTCCAGCAGTTCCACTTCGGCAGCGGTGAGATCGCCGTTGGCGGCCACCAGGTCAAAACCGGGGGAAGTCGTCACGCGGGCCTGCGCGATGGACAGCTCGTCCACCAGCACATCGTAAATGGAGTTTTCCAGTGCGTGCTTGTTGACGCCACTGCCCATGGTGGCGTTGCCCTGCGGATCGAGATCGATCAGCAGCACCTTGCGTTTGGTCGCCACCAGCGAAGCCGCCAAATTCACCGACGTGGTGGTTTTGCCCACGCCGCCTTTCTGGTTGGTCACTGCCAGTACCTTGCCCACCACCTTGCTCCTCAGGATGTCTGTGATCCTGCATTTTTCTTGCGAATGTTGATCAGGTGCCGTTCCTCGTGCAGAAAGGGCACGGCGATTTTTTCAATTGCGATGTCGAGAGTGTTCTGGTCCAGTGCCGCGATTTCCTCGGCGGGAATCTGCCCCTTCAGTGCCAGAAGATAACCACCGGGCTTGAGCAGACGCAAGCAGTGTCCGACGAAATCCTGCAGCGATGAGAAAGCGCGGCAGGTGATACAGTCGAATTGCTGCTGTTGCGGCAGTGCTTCAATGCGATCCTTGATGACGCTCAGGTTGTCCAGCCGCAGCTCGTGCTTCATCTGCAGCAGAAACCGGGTTTTCTTGCCGTTACTGTCGAGCAGGGTCCAGTGCTGGTGTGGCCGGCAGATCGCCATGGGTATCCCCGGCAGGCCGGGGCCGGTGCCAACATCCAGTATGGAGTTGCCGCTTACTGCGCGATGGATGGCCAGACTGTCCAGCAGATGCTTCACCACCATTTCACCCGGATCACGGATGGCAGTGAGATTATAGGCCTGATTCCATTTCACCAGGCTGTCGAGATAGGCATTGAGTGTTTGTTGTTGCTGTTCACTCAATGCCAGCCCCAGTTCCCCGCAGCCTTGCGCCAGCAATTCGCGCTGTTGATTCGTTACTGCCAATGCCGTCTCGCTCAGGCTGATTTCTGTTGTTGTCCGTTTCGCTTTTTAAGATGAATCAGCAGCAGGGAAATCGCCGCCGGTGTGACACCGGGAATGCGGCTGGCCTGGCCCAGGGTTTCAGGCCGGCTCTGCTTCAGTTTGTTGCGCACTTCGTGGGACAGGCTTTTCACCGCGTCGTAATCGAAATCCGGCGGCACGCGGGTTTCTTCACTGCGGCGCAGTTTTTCCACTTCTTCCTGCTGGCGCACGATGTAGCCGGAATACTTGGCGGCAATTTCAATCTGCTCGGCCACCACCGGCGCAACCGGTTCGCTGTTACTCAATTCTGCCAGCTGCGCGTAACTCAACTCCGGCCGGCGCAGCAGATCCATCAAGGAATATTCGTGCGACAGCGGATTGTCCAGCTGCGGATTGAGTTTCTGCGCCAGTTCCGATTGCGGCAGAATCCAGGTGCTGCGCAGGCGCTGTTCCTCGCGCACGATGGCTTCGCGTTTTTCGCAGAAGGCTTCCCAGCGCGCGTCGCACACCATGCCCAGTTCGCGACCTTTTTCGGTCAGACGCATGTCGGCGTTGTCTTCCCGCAGCAGCAGGCGATGTTCGGCGCGGCTGGTGAACATGCGGTACGGTTCCTTGGTG
>JBMOPR010000096.1:0-3897 GCA_049323075.1 Pseudomonadota bacterium | reverse complement strand
AAACACAACAAGATAGCCCCATGGACGCTGTCATTCCCTGCCCTGAAAGCGGCGCTGCCGCGCCCGCTCGCACCCTGCCGGCCCGCTGGCTGCTGCATAGGCACGCCGCGCGCTGGATCACGGCGCTGGCCACCCTGCTGGCGTTGCCGTCCCTGTGGAGCGGACTGGTGGCCGACGACTACTATCACGCCGCACGCTTTCTGGCGCCAGGTCTGTTGCCGGACATTGGCAGCTATTCGCTGTTCGACCTGTTTGCGGTGAGCGATGGCACCAGTGCAACGAATACCCGGCTGGTGGAGCAGGGACTGCTGCCCTGGTGGACCGACAGCCAGTTCCGGTTCCAGCTGTGGCGGCCGCTGGCGGAAGCGAGTCACTGGCTCGATTACCGGTTGTGGCCTTCCTCACCCTGGCTGATGCACCTGCATCAGCTGGCCTGGTTTGCCGCCCTGCAGCTGGTTGTGCTGCTGTTCTACCGGCGGCTGTTTCCGGCGCAGGCGCTGGGCGTTTTGGCCTTTGCGCTGTTTGTGCTGTCGGCCAATTTCAGCCAGACCGTCACCTGGCTGGCGGCGCGCAACACCCTGATGGGCGCGACCTTTGGCATTGCCGCACTGCTGCTGCACATCAAAGGCTGGCAGGAAGACCGCGGGCTTTACCGTGGGCTGGCCGTCGGCCTGTTTGCACTGGCACTGGGGGCGTCGGAGTTTGGCCTGGGCGCCAGCACCTGGCTGTTTGCGTGGGTGATGGTGATGGAATCCGGCAGTCTGGCGCAACGTGCCGGACGGCTGCTGCCCTACGGCCTCGTCATGGGCGTCTGGGCGCTGATCTACAAGACGGGCCACTATGGCGTGGCGCAATCCGAATTCTATCTGGACCCATTGCAGAATCCGGCCGGCTACGTTCTGGGACTGGGCCAGCGCAGCGTTGATCTGCTGTTTTCGTCCCTGTACGGCTTTTCCACCGGCATGCTGGGCGCACCCACCCGCAGCCTGACGGGATGGCTGATCGCCTGCGGCGGGGTGACACTGATGATCGGGCTGGTGTGGAACTGGCTGCAAGAGCCGCATTTTCGATTCCTGCTGCTCGGCGCCCTGCTGAGTCTGCTGCCGATTGCGGCAGGCCCTGGCGGCGCCCGTACCCTGGCGTTTGTCAGCCTGGGCATGGTGCCCTTCGTGGCGGCGCTGCTGCACCGCTGGATGTCAGGCGCCGACCGGCGGACGTTAACGACCGGGGTCGCGTGGGTGCTGGTGGCCTGCCTGGCCCTGGGTGCGCTGGCCCGTCCTGCCACGGCCTATCTGATGCCCGAATACGACGTCACGTATATCCAGGCTCCGGCGCAACAGCTGCCGGCGGATGACAGCGCCCCGGAACCGCAGCGCGTGATTCTGCTGAATCCCAGTTCCGTGCTGCACGCAATTCTCTATCCGCTGGCGCGGGCGCAAATGGCGCTGGCACCGGGCGCGCCCACGTATCCCCTGGCATCCGGCGTAACGCCCATCGCACTCACCCGCGACGGCAGCAACAGCCTGGTGCTGTCCCCCGCCGAAGGTTTTTTGACGGAACCCGCCGCCTTTTTCGTCCGGCGCAAAGACCAGCCCCTGCGCCAGGGCGACCGCTTTGCATTTTCCGGTCTGCAGGTGGAGATACTGTCGCTCAATGCGGCGCAACTGCCTCACCAGGTGCGTTTCACCTTTGACCATCCCATTGAATCGCCCCATCTGCAGTTGCTGCAATGCGAACACCTGCGCTTCACTGCCTTTGCCATTCCCGCCATTGGCGAAACGGTGGTGCTGCCAGCCTGCAAGCGCTGACACGGGTAACGACGGCTGCGCCGGATTTCATTCCTCCACGTACTCGTATTCGCGGATCACCTGCAGGAACGCGTCGCCAAATTTCTGCAGTTTGCTGTCGCCCACACCGCTGATCTGCAGCAGGGCGCGTTCGGTCACAGGGCGTTGTGCCACCATTTCCCGCAGGGTGGAATCGTGAAACACCACATAGGGCGGCATGCCCAGTTGCTCGGCAATGCGCTTGCGACAGGCACGCAGTGCATTCCACAGCGGAACATCCTGTTCGTCCATGTCGTCGTGCGGCGTGCGCGTTGCCTTGGTCTGCGAGGCGGATACTTCCTTGCGCAGCTGGATGGATTCCTCGCCGCGCAGCAGCGGCCGGCAGCTTTCAGTTAGACGCAACGCGCCAAACGCATCCGCATCCACCGCCAGATAACCCCGCGCTACCAGCTGCCGCACCACCGCTTTCCATTCGGTGGCACTGAATTCCTTGCCGATGCCGTGGGTGGAAAGCTTGTGGTGTTCAAAGCCGAGAATTTTTTCACTGCTGCTGCCGCGCAGCACATCGATCACATGATTGGCGCCAAAGCGTTGCCCGGTGCGATAAATGCAGGACAGCAATTTGCGCACCGCATCCGTGCCATCCCAGGTTTTCGGAGGCAACAGACAGCTATCGCAGTTGCCACAGGGCTGGGTGTCTTCCTCGCCAAAATAACGCAGCAGCGCCTGGCGCCGGCAGCTGGTGATTTCGCACAGGCCCAGCATGGCGTCCAGACGCTGCCGCTCCATACGTTTGAACTGCTCATTGCCTTCCGACTGCGCCATCATCTGGCCCAGCTTCACCACATCCTCCAGGCCATACAGCAGCAGCGCGGTGGCAGGCTCCCCGTCACGACCGGCGCGGCCGGTTTCCTGATAATAAGCCTCGATGCTTTTCGGCAAATCCAGATGCGCGACAAAGCGCACGTCGGGCTTGTCGATGCCCATGCCGAACGCAATCGTCGCCACCATGATGATGCTGTCCTCGCGCAGGAAACGGCGCTGGTGAGTGGCGCGGATGTCAGCACTCAAACCGGCGTGATACGGCAGCGCATTGAAGCCTTTGTCGCACAGATATTCCGCTACCTTCTCCACCTTGTTGCGCGACAGGCAATACACCACGCCGGCGTTGTCCTTCTGCTCGGTGCGCAGAAAATGCAGCAGCTGGTCCAGCGGTTTGTCTTTCTGCTGGATGCGGTATTGAATGTTGGGGCGATCAAAACCGCTAATGAAGTGCCGGGCGTTTTGCAGGTTCAGGCGTGCGGCGATTTCGTCGCGGGTGCGGGCGTCGGCAGTGGCGGTCAGCGCAATACGTGGAATCGCGGGAAACTGTTCATGCAGCAGGCTCAGCTGCAGATAGTCGGAACGAAAATCATGACCCCATTGCGACACGCAGTGGGCTTCGTCGATGGCAAACAGGGCGATGCGGGAACGCTTGAGCAGATGCAGGCAGCGCGGCTGGATCAATCGTTCCGGCGCCACGTACAACAGATCCAGTTCGCCTTTCAGCAACGCCTGTTCGGTGGCATTGGCCTGTTCCGCCGACAGCGAGGAATTGAGAAAGCCGGCTTTCACACCCGCCGCCTGCAGCGCATCCACCTGGTCCTGCATCAGCGCGATCAAGGGCGAAATCACCACGCCGCAGCCCGGCCGCACGATAGCGGGCACCTGGTAGCACAGCGACTTGCCGCCGCCGGTGGGCATGATCACCAGCGCGTCGCGGCCATCGATCAGGGTATCGACGATGGCCTGCTGGGGGCCGCGAAAGGCGGAGTAGCCGAAGACGTGTTCAAGGACGGACTGGGCTGTCTGGGTCATGGGGCCGCAAATAAAGTGGTCAATCTGGATGCCGCAGGCGCCGGGGTGTCGCCTCGGGCAGCGCAAACGCGAGAATGGCCTGCTGCCGCATGATGTCCATGATACCCAGCTTGCCCGGCAGGTTGAACAGCCGCGCGCCCCAATGGCGATATAAAGTATGGGCATTGGTAACCATGCGCTCCGGCGAATCCCAGTGCGCGAACGCAGTGGCCTGGAACGTGGGGCTCAATACCAGCTCACGGGCGGCTTCGAA
>JBMOPR010000095.1:0-3902 GCA_049323075.1 Pseudomonadota bacterium | reverse complement strand
GCAGAGCATGACCAACACTGAAACCTGCGACGTCGAGGCTACCGTGGGTCAGATCCGCCGCATGGAAGATGCAGGGGTCGATATCGTGCGGGTATCGGTGCCGTCATTGGAAGCGGCGGATGCATTCGGCGAAATCAGGAAACGGGTCAATGTGCCGCTGGTGGCGGACATTCACTTTGACTACAAGATCGCGCTGGCAGTGGCCGAGAAGGGTGTGGACTGCCTGCGCATCAATCCGGGTAACATCGGTCGCGAGGACCGCATCCGTGCCGTGGTGGATGCAGCCCTCGACAAGAACATCCCGATCCGGGTGGGCGTGAACGCCGGCTCACTGGAAAAGGAATTGCAGAAGAAGTACGGCGAACCGACGCCGGAAGCGCTGGTGGAATCCGCCATGCGCCACGTCGATATTCTCGACCGGATGAATTTCCACAACTTCAAGCTCAGCCTGAAGGCGTCCAACGTGTTCATGACGGTGGCAGCCTACCGTCTGATCGCGGCCCAGATCGACAATCCGCTGCACCTGGGTGTGACCGAAGCCGGCGGCCTGCGCTCTGGCACCGTGAAATCCGCCATTGCCCTGGGGGCGCTGCTGATGGAAGGCATCGGCGACACCCTGCGCATATCCCTGGCGGCGGACCCGGTTGAAGAAGTGAAGGTGGGCTTCGACATCCTGAAAAGCCTGGGTCTGCGCACCAAGGGCATCAACCTGATCGCCTGTCCCAGCTGCTCGCGCCAGAACTTCGATGTGATTTCCACCGTGAATGCCCTGGAAGCCCGGTTGGAAGATGTGAAGATGCCGCTGGATGTGGCCATCATTGGCTGTATCGTCAATGGTCCCGGCGAAGCCAAGGAAGTGGACATCGGCCTCACCGGTGGCACCCCCGCCAACCTGATCTACCGCGACGGCAAACCCAGCCACAAGGTGTCGCCGGAAGAGCTGGTGGACGAGCTGGAACGGGTGATCCGCGCCCGGGTGGCGGAAGTGGAAGCCAACCCCGAAGCCGCCCCCGAAAAGCTCCGGCCAAAGATAACACTGGGCGTCTGATCTGGCTTATAATCGGGCGCCTTGCCGAGGGGCATGCGCCCGTAACAGCCTAAGGATTCACCGTTTTGACCCAGCGTATCAAAGCCATTCGCGGCATGAATGACATCCTGCCGCAGGATTCCCCCGTCTGGCAGTTTCTGGAAAGCCGCGTGCGCCAGTTGCTGAGCCAGTACGGCTATGGCGAAATCCGCCTGCCGATCGTCGAATACACCGACCTGTTCAAGCGTTCCATCGGCGAAGTCACCGACATCGTCGAAAAGGAAATGTACACCTTTGAGGACCGCAACGGTGAAAGCCTGACCCTGCGCCCGGAAGGCACCGCCAGCTGTGTGCGGGCCGGGGAAGAGCACGGCCTGCTGTACAACCAGGTGCAGCGCCTGTGGTACACCGGCCCCATGTTCCGCTATGAAAAACCCCAGAAAGGCCGTTACCGCCAGTTCCACCAGATCGGGGTGGAAACCTTCGGCATGGGCACGCCGGACATCGACGCCGAACTCATCATCATGACCGCGCGCCTGTGGCGCGAGCTGGGCATATCCGATCGGGTGACCCTGCAGCTGAACAGCCTGGGTTCCAATGCTGCACGCGCCGAATTCCGTGCGGCACTGGTGGCCTTCCTGCAGGAACACCGCGAACAGCTGGACGAGGACAGCAAGCGCCGCCTCGAATCCAATCCGCTGCGGGTGCTGGACAGCAAGGATCAGGGCACCCAGGCCGTTTTGAAGAACGCCCCCAGCCTGCTGGATTTCCTGGACGCCGAATCCCGCGATCATTTCGAACAGCTCAAAGCCATGCTGACAGCGGCGGGAGTGAAATTCGACATCAATCCCCGGCTGGTGCGCGGCCTGGATTACTACTGCAAGACGGTGTTCGAGTGGGTGACCAGCGCGCTGGGTGCCCAGGGCACGGTCTGCGCCGGCGGCCGCTACGATGGTCTGGTGGAACAGCTGGGTGGCAAGGCCACGCCCGCCGTCGGTTTCGCCATGGGCATGGAACGCCTGGTGTTGCTGCTGGATACCGCCGGCGTGGTGCAGCACCTGACGCCGGCGCCGGATGTTTACGTGGTGTCGGAAGATGCCACGGCCGCATTGCTGCTGGCGGAGTCCCTGCGCGATCAGGCGCCGTCGCTGAAAGTGCAGTGCCATTGCGGTGGCGGCAAATTCAAGAAGCAGTTGAAAAAGGCCGACGACATCGGCGCCCGTTTTGCCCTGATCCTGGGTGAATCCGAGATCAGCAGCGGCCAGGTCGGCATCAAGTTTCTGCGCGAGGCGCGGGAACAAATAACGCTTTCCCAGACTCAACTTCACACCTTTTTTGCGCAAATCCTTGCAGCTCAGGAGTAATTTCCGTGGACGTCTACACAACCGAAGAACAACAAGTAGAAGCGATCAAGAAGTGGTGGCGAGCCAATGGCAACAGTGTGCTGATCGGCATCACGGTGGCCATCGTGGCCGTGCTGGGCTGGCAGCTGTTCAACCAGAACAAGCGCGCCACCGGTGAATCCGCCGCCGCGTTGTACGCCGAGCTGCTGGAATCCTCCAATCTGGTGCAGCAGGATCGCATGGACAAGAAAACGGCCGAACTGGAAGGCCACGTGGCCACGTTCAATCATCTGGCCGCCCAGTTGAAGGACGATTTCACCAAGACCGAATACGCCGTGTTTGCAGCACTGTTGCTGGCGCGGGAAAAAGTGCAGACCAACAAGCTGGACGAAGCGGTGACCGAACTGCAGTGGGCCAACGAGCACGCGAAAAGCGAAGCCCTGCAGCTGGTGGCCAACCTGCGTCTGGCGCGGGTGCTGGCGGCGAAAGGTGATCGGGAAGGCGCGCTGAAGCAGCTCGACAGCGTGCAGCCGGGTGCTCAGGCTGACAGCTACGAAGAAGTGCGCGGCGATATCTACGTGCTGATGGGCGATACCGCGAAGGCGCGCGATGCCTACAAAAAAGCAATGGACCTGAGCTCCGCCAAGGCGAACGGCACCAGCCGTCCGATCCTGAAAATCAAGCACGACAACCTGCTGGTGGCTGACAAGTAATGCGATACTGGCTGCTCATACTGCTGATTCCTTTTGCGCTGGCCGCCTGCAGCAACGACGATGACGAAGTGATTCCGCCGTCGCCGCTGCCGGTGTTCAAATCCGATGTGCAGGTGAAAAAACTCTGGACCCAGAATGTCGGTGACGGGGTGGATGATGTCTACCTGAACCTGAAGCCGGCCGTGACCGAGCGCTGGGTGTTTGCCGCCGCCATCAGCGGTGAGCTGGTGAAGATCGATCGCGCTACCGGCGATGTCGCCTGGGCGGTGGAAACCGAACGTTACATCACCGGCGGTGTGAGCGCCGCCTATGGCATGGTGGCCTTCGGCACCGGCGATGGTGAAGTGGTGGTGCTGAATGAGGAAGACGGCGCCATTCTGTGGAGCAAGAAACTGGATGGCCAGATCATGGCGGCGCCGGCCATTGCGGCAGACCATGTGCTGGTGCAGACACTGAGCGGTCGCCTGCATGGCCTGAAGCGGGAAGATGGTGCCGTGGCCTGGCTGTATGACACGTCCATCCCGATCCTGACCCTGCGCGGTGAAAGCAGCCCCGTCGTGGTAGGCGAGGTCACCCTGGCGGGATTCGCCAACGGCAAACTGGCGGCGCTGGACACCAACACCGGCTTTGTCGGTTGGGAGCGCACCATCGGTCAGTCGGAGGGCCGTTCCGAGCTGGAGCGCCTGATCGATCTGGATGGCCGCTTCTGGGTATCCGGCAAGACGGTGTACGCCGTAACTTACCAGGGCAACGTGTCCGCCATCGATATTCCGTCCGGCCGGCTGTTGTGGACGCGCAAGATGTCGTCCTATTCCGGCG
>JBMOPR010000094.1:0-3908 GCA_049323075.1 Pseudomonadota bacterium | reverse complement strand
ATCAGAACCAGGGTGCGGACTCCCTGCGCAAGCTGCGGGAAGACACTACCGACGTGCTGACCGGCTGGGTGCTGGAACAGCTGATCGCCAGGCCTGATCTGACCCTGCCCGAGCTGTTGCAGGCATCGCTGGACCGCACTTACTCGGCCGATCCCGGCGAGCGCTTCTTCACCGGCGGCGGCATTCATACCTTCAACAACTTCAAGAAGGAAGACAACGGCCGCGTTCCCACCGTGCGCGAATCCCTGCAGGAATCCATCAACCTGCCGTTCGTACGCATGCTGCGGGAACTGGTGAACTACACGACCTACCAGAAGTGGAGCGGTGAGAATCTGGTGCGCCTGAACGATTCGGACCCGCGCAGGAAGGAAGTGCTGACCAAATTTGTCGACCGCGAGAGTACTGTGTTCCTGTCCCGCTTCTGGGTGAAGTACCAGGGCCTGACCCAGCAGGAGCGCATGGATGCCTTTCTGACCGGATTGAAGCCGACGCCGGTACGGCTGGCGGTGGTGCACCGTTTTCTGTTTCCGGAAGCGGACCTGCCGACCTTCTCGGCATTCCTGAACGATCGCCTGCCCGGTGAGGCCCTGGCATCGAAGACGCTGTCGAACCTGTACAGCCGTTACAAGCCTGGCAGCTATAACCTGCAGGACCTGGGTTACCTGGCGCGGGTGCATCCGCTGGAACTCTGGCTGCTGGGGTATCTGCAGCAGGCCGACAAGCCCAGTTTCAGCAAGGCACTGGAAGCCAGCCGGGACGAACGCCAGCAGGTGTACAGCTGGCTGCTGCGCACTAAAGCCAAGAACGCACGCGACACCCGCGTCCGCACCATGCTGGAAGTGGAAGCGTTCTCCGACATACACCGGCGCTGGAAAGCGCTGGGCTATCCGTTCGATCATCTGGTGCCGTCTCTGGCCACTGCCCTGGGCAGTTCCGGCGACCGGCCGGCGGCCCTGGCGGAATTGATGGGCGTGATCCTGAATGGCGGCGAACGCATGCCGGTGTACCGGCTCGACAAGCTGGTGTTTGGCGCCGGCACTCCTTACGAGGCGCGGCTGTCACAGCAGCCCATGAGCCCGGTCCAGGTGATGAATCCCGATGTGGCCGATGCGCTCAAGGGTGCGCTGGGCGAAGTGGTGAACAATGGAACCGCCCGCCGTCTGCAGGGGGCCTATCACAAGGCCGACGGCAGCCCTCTCAACATGGGTGGCAAGACCGGCACCGGCGACAACCGTCTGGTGTCCATGGGCGCCGGCGGCCAGCGCACCAAGGGCCGCGCCCTCAGCCGCACTGCGACGCTGGTGTTCTATCTGGGCAATGATCATTTCGGTACCCTGACAGCCTTCGTATCGGGGTCCGGTGCCGGTGATTTCCGTTTTACCTCCGCCCTGCCGGCCCAGACCCTCAAGGGAATGGCACCCATTCTGGAGCCCTATCTGCAGCAGGTCGAGACACCGGCCGAGCTGGCCCCGGAAATGTGGCATGATGGTTTTGAGGAGCCGGGCGATCCGGCACAGGCAGCCATCGAATCCGACGAACTGTCTCCTGCGGAGTGAAGCGCCGGTCCACTTCATTGTGGCCGGCCGTCCCTTTATACTCCCGCACAATTAAATCCCCACTCAAAATAAGTCGAGAGAACCGCTATGGGCGCACAGTGGAAAGCCAAGGGTAGAACCGAATCCGCCGCCGCAAAAAGCCGCATCTTTACCAAACTCACCCGGGAAATCATGGTGGCGGCACGATCGGGCGCCGATCCGGCCACGAATTCCCGCCTGCGAATTGCGATCGAGCAGGCCAAGAAGGCGTCGATGCCGAAGGACACCCTGGAGCGTGCGATCAAGAAAGGCGCCGGTCTGCTGGATGAAGTGGTGCACTACGAACACGTGACGTACGAAGGTTTCGCGCCGCACCGGGTGCCGGTGATCGTGGAGTGCCTGACTGACAACAACAACCGCACCGCACAGAGCATCCGCGTACTGTTCCGCAAGGGGCAGCTGGGTACGTCCGGTTCGGTGTCCTGGGATTTCAAATACCTGGGCATGATCGAAGCGACCCCGGACACCCCGGATGTCGATCCGGAAATGGCGGCCATTGAAGCCGGTGCCCAGGATCTGGAACCGGCGGAGAACGGCGCCACCCTGTTCCTCACCGATCCCACCGACCTGGACGCCGTGAGCCGGGCATTGCCGGGTCAGGGTTTCACCGTGATATCCGCCCAGCTGGGTTACCGGCCGAAAAATCCGGTGAAACTGGACAGTGACGAAGCCCGCGCCGAAGTGGAAGCCTTTCTGGAAGCCATCGACGCCGACGACGATGTGCAGAATGTCTATGTAGGCCTTGCCGACTGAAACCCTCCGGCCCTAGCCGCCCGCCGTGAGGGCGGCCAGGGCCAGCAGCAGAAGCGCCAATACCAGCTTTGCCGCCAGACGCCGTTCCGGTTCTTCCTCCGCTCCGCCTTCCCATACTTCCAGTGCATACTGTGCCGGCTGTTTCAGCATATTACGCATGATCCGGCACCACCACCGCTGTTGCCGCAGCGCGCCGGCGCGATTCCTGCCAGGCCACCGCTTTCCGCACCAGGTAATAAAACACCGGCGTCAGCAGCAGGCCGAAGAACGTCACGCCCAACATGCCCCAGAACACCGCCGTGCCCATGGCCTGACGCATTTCCGCGCCGGCGCCGGATGACAGTACCAGTGGCACCACACCCATGATAAAGGCCAGCGACGTCATCAGGATCGGCCGCAACCGCAGGCGGCTGGCTTTCAGCACGGCGTCCAGTAATGGCAGCCCGGCATCTTCCTGATCCTTGGCGAATTCCACGATCAGGATCGCGTTTTTCGCCGCCAGCCCCACCAGCACGATCAGGCCGATCTGGGTGAAGATGTTGTTGTCGCCACCGTGCAGGATCACGCCGGAAATGGCGGACAGCAAGGTCATCGGCACGATCAGGATGATCGCCAGGGGCAGTGACCAGCTTTCGTATTGCGCCGCCAGCACCAGGAACACCAGCAGCACCACCAGCGGGAACACATAGATCGCCGAATTGCCCGCCAGAATCTGCTGGTAGGTGAGATCGGTCCACTCGTACGTCATGCCGTTGGGCAGGGTGTCCGCCAGGATTTTCGCGATCGCCGCTTCCGCCTGACCCGAACTGTAACCCGGCGCCGGTGCGCCGTTGATTTCAGCAGTGGGATAGCCGTTGTAATGCATCACCCGGTCCGGCCCGGCGCTGCGCTTCACGTCAACAAAAGCGCCCAGCGGAATCATCTCGCCCTGCTGGTTGCGCACTTTCAGACGGCTGATCTGCTCGGCGTCTTCACGAAATGACTGGTCCGCCTGCACATTCACCTGGTAGGTGCGGCCGAAACGGTTGAAGTCATTCACGTACAGCGAGCCCAGGTACACCTGCAGTGTGTCGAAGATATCGTTCACCGCCACGCCGTGGGACTTGGCTTTTTCCCGGTCCACATTCACCTGCAGTTGCGGCACATTGATCTGGAAGCTGGAGAACACATCCGCCAGTTCCGGTGCGGCCCAGGCTTTTTGCAGCACGGCCTGGGTCTGGTTGAACAGCTCCTCGTAGCCGAAACTGCCGCGGTCCTCGATCTGCAGTTTGAAGCCGCCGATGGTGCCCAGTCCCATCACCGGAGGGGGCGGGAAGATGGCGACGAAGGCTTCCTGGATTGCACCGAACTGCTGGTTCAGTTCACCCGCAATGGCGCCGGCGGACAGGCCCGGATCTTTGCGCTGTGCAAAGGGTTTCAGTGTCACGAACACGATCCCCGCATTGGGCGCATTGGTGAAGCCGTTGATGGACAGGCCCGGAAACGCCACCGCCGATTCCACGCCGGGATGCTTCAGCACGATGGCCGACATGTCGCGGATCACCGCTTCGGTCCGGTCCA
>JBMOPR010000093.1:0-3922 GCA_049323075.1 Pseudomonadota bacterium | reverse complement strand
CCACTTGCAGGAGAGGAGTGCCTGATCAGGTTTCGCTGTCGAGGAAGCTGCGAAGGTGTTCGGAGCGGCTGGGGTGACGCAGTTTACGCAGTGCCTTGGCTTCGATCTGACGAATCCGTTCCCGGGTTACGTCGAACTGCTTGCCCACTTCTTCCAGCGTGTGGTCAGTGTTCATATCGATACCGAAGCGCATGCTCAGCACCTTCGCCTCCCGCGCAGTCAGGCCCGCCAGCACGGCGCGGGTCGCTTCACGCAGACCTTCTATGGTCGCGGATTCGATCGGAGACTCGATGGTGTTGTCTTCGATGAAATCCCCCAGATGCGAATCTTCGTCGTCGCCGATTGGCGTTTCCATTGAAATGGGTTCTTTGGCGATTTTCAGCACCTTGCGTACCTTGTCTTCCGGCATGTCCAGGCGTACGCCCAGTTCTTCCGGCGTTGGTTCGCGACCCATTTCCTGTAGCATCTGCCGCGACACGCGGTTCAGCTTGTTGATGGTTTCGATCATGTGCACCGGAATGCGGATGGTGCGCGCCTGGTCAGCAATCGAGCGGGTGATGGCCTGTCGAATCCACCAGGTGGCGTAGGTCGAAAACTTGTAGCCGCGACGATATTCGAACTTGTCCACTGCCTTCATCAGGCCAATGTTGCCTTCCTGAATCAGGTCGAGGAACTGAAGGCCGCGGTTGGTGTATTTTTTCGCGATGGAAATAACCAGACGCAAGTTGGCTTCCACCATTTCCTTCTTCGCGCGGCGGGCCTTTGCTTCGCCAATGGACAGACGGCGGTTCACTTCCTTGATGTCCGGGATGCTCAGGCCGATCTGTTCTTCCAGTGCCAGAATCCGGCGCTGCGCGCGCAATACTTCCGGTTTTACATTTTCCAGCGCGGCCGAATAGGGTTTGTTCGACTTGATATGGCTGTCGATCCACTCCAGATTTACTTCGTTGCCAGGGAAACTCTTGATGAAATTCTTGCGCGGCATTTTCGCCAGGCGAATGCACTGGTTCATGATCTGGCGTTCATTGGCCCGGATGGTGTCCAGTGTGCCACGGATCTGCCGCACCATTTCTTCGAACAGGCGCGGCACGATCTTGAAGGTGACAAAAAGGTCTGCCATTGCCTGCAGTGCCGCTTCGGCTTTCTTGGATTCACGGCCATGCTTGCTGATGGCCTGGTTGGCTTTCTGCTGCAGCTTGGCCAGCTCTTCGAAATTGGCGCGGGCCAGTTCCGGATCGATATTGCTGTCTTCAGCGGTGTCGCTGGTGCCGTCGCCTTCTTCACCTTCCTCTTCGTCTTCGGCACCGGCCTTGGCTTCCGGCTCGGGCAGTTCAAGCTCAACCTCAACGGCCACGGGCGGTTCATCCGACATGTTCGGGTCGATAAAGCCACTGATTACGTCGGAAAGGCGTTTTTCCTCGCTGGCCTGAATGCGTTCGTATTCAGCCAGAATAGTCTGGATGCAGCCGGGCCAGTAGGCCAGCGAGTGCATGACCTGGCGAATGCCTTCCTCGATGCGCTTGGCGATAACGATTTCGCCTTCGCGGGTCAGCAGTTCGACGGTGCCCATTTCGCGCATGTACATGCGGACGGGGTCGGTGGTGCGGCCGGGTTCGCTTTCAACGGAGGCCAGCGCAGCAGCAGCTTCTTCTGCTGCGTCTTCGTCGGTGGTGGCGGCATTGTCGTTCAGCAGCAGCTCATCGGTTTCCGGTGCAATCTCATGCACGGGAATACCCATGTCATTGATCATGCCGATGATGTCTTCGATCTGGTCCGGGTCGGTGATGTCGGCGGGCAGGTGATCATTGACTTCCGCGTAGGTCAGATAACCTTGTTCCTTGCCGCGTGTAATCAACTGCTTGAGCTGAGACTTTTGCTGTTCTTTATCAGTCGTCATGAGGTGCCCATTTCCGTCCAGTGCGCGAAGAACGCGGCATTATACAGGCATCGGGATGGCCTTGCCATAAAATCCCCGGGTCCCGCACTGGGCTTTGGCTAATGAATTAAGGTGGTTTATTCGGCTATTTGGACAGTTCTTTCTGTAAGTGTAGTAGCTGTTTGAAACGGTCTTTGTCTTTGACTCCCCCGGCGATTATTTGATCCAGATCCTGCTCGACTTTTTGGAGTCGCAGCCGGCGCAGGGCGTCTTCCAGTTCGGGGTATTGTTCTTCATTTGGCAGCAGGAATTCCCGCGCCGCCAGATTGAACAGTGCTTCGCCGCCGTCCTGGTTTTGCCAGTGCCCCAGGATGGCGGCGGTGGAGGCGTCGGGCTTCTGTTTCAGGTATTGCAGCAGTTCCAGCAGCAGCGGCATGCGCGGCAGGTTCAGCTGTTGCAGCTCGTCCGGCAGCGGGGTGCCTGCGGCCTGGCGCGGGGCATTCAGCAGGATGCGGATGGTGCTGTCGACCAGTGAAAGTTCCGTTTTGGCGCCGGCGGATTTGTCGCCCCGGCTTAAGGGCTGGCGCTGGCGCGGCCGGGGGGCAGGGTGACTGGCAGGGTCGTCATTCCCGGGAAAGGACGCTGAATGCTCCGGGCCTGGACCCGGGTCACCAAAGTATTCGCGCTCGGCGTGGACGGGTCCTGTTGTTGCCGTGTGTTGTACGGCTGGCGAATGAGTCTGTTGTGGCGGATTGGCCGGCTTGGGCGGATCGAGCCGGATCTCTTTCAGCTGGGTGATTTCGCCCAGCCGCTGCACCATCAACTGCTGGAACACACCTTGAGGCAGCTTTTCCAGGTAGGGTTTGGCCAGGCTGGCGAGGCGGGCGCGGCCGTCCATGGTGCGGGTGTCCACTTCATCTGCCAGATGCTGGAAGAAAAACTCCGACAGGGCGGTGGCCTCGTCCAGCAGGCCTTCGAAATAGGTTTTGCCGTCCTTGCGCACCAGGGTGTCGGGATCTTCGCCTTCCGGCAGCAGCAGGAATTTCACCTGACGGCCGTCTTTCAGGGTGGGCAGGGTGTTTTCCAGGGCCCGCCAGGCGGCGCGGCGGCCGGCTTCGTCACCGTCGAAACAGAAAATCAGTTCATCACTGTGGCGGAACAGCTTTTCAACATGTTCCTGGCTGGTGGCGGTGCCGAGGGTGGCCACGGCGTAGGTGATGCCGAACTGTGCCAGGGCGATCACGTCCATGTAGCCTTCCACGATCACAAACCGGCTGATCTTGTTGCTGGCCTGGCGCGCTTCCCACAGACCGTACAACTCTCTTCCTTTATGGAACACCGGTGTTTCCGGCGAGTTCAGGTATTTGGGTTTGTCATCCCCCAGTACCCGACCGCCGAAGGCGATGACCCGGCCCCGGTTGTCGCGGATGGGGAACATGACACGGTCACGGAAGCGGTCGTAATTGCGGCCCTGTTCGTTTTCGATCAGCAGGCCGGCTTTCAGCAGCAGGGCGCGTTTTTTGTCGTCGCCGCCCAGGGCTGTCAGCAGATTGTCCCAGCCCGGTGGTGCGTAGCCGACGCGAAAATGTTTGGCGGTCTGGCCGCTGAGGCCGCGTTTTTTCAGGTAGTCGACGGGGCGTTCCTTCACCTTGGGGTTGCGCAGCTGCTGTTCGTAGAAATCGGTGGCTTGTTCCAGTATGCGGAACAATGGCTGGTGGTCTTCCCGCTGCTGGTTGGAGCTGTCGTCGCGGGGAATTTCCAGGCCCTGATTGCGGGCCAGAACTTCCAGCGCCTCGACAAAATTGAGGCGGGTGTAATCCATCAGAAAGCCGATGGCATTGCCGCTGGCGCCGCAGCCAAAGCAGTAATAAAACTGTTTGTCGGGCGACACGGTAAAGGACGGTGTTTTTTCCTGGTGGAACGGGCAGCAGGCCGCGTAGTTCTTCCCGGTGCGCTTCAGGGGAACATAGCTGTCGATGAGTTCCACCAGGTCGGTGCGGGTGAGCACGTCATCGATAAAGTCGTCGGGAATGCGGCCTGCCATGA
>JBMOPR010000092.1:0-3929 GCA_049323075.1 Pseudomonadota bacterium | reverse complement strand
TATCAGTCCCAGTCTCTATCTGGATGATGAGGAGGCGGTGGACGGGAGCAGTGATACCTTGCGCAAGGGTTTCAATCTGCTAATGGAACGCAATATTTCCGCCCAGATGCGTGCCAGTTTTGAATTCAATTTTGCAAGGGATGACAACAAGGATGTACTGGAGACGGTGACAACGCAGCGGGTTGATTACTCGAAGTTTTATCGCCTGGCGTTGGCGCATGACTTCTACGAGTCTGTGGGTGCGGAGTTCTGGATAACCCGCGAGGATGCGGACCGGCAGCTGGATGCGGAAGATTACGAGGTACACACCGTCGGCGCCAGCGTCGGCATGCGTTTTTAGGAAACCAGTAGCTGTAAGTTACATCGCAGAAGGCCGGCAATCGCCGGCCTTCGTCGTTTCATCCCAGACAGCGCTGCGTCGCGCTTGAGTCAGCGGGCATTGCGTACCTGAGCCAGGTGATCGGCAATTTCCTGATTCTCAGGCAGCAGCCGGGCTGCCTGCTCCAGTGCGCTCAGTGCCGTCCCGGTATCGCCGTTCTTGAAGGCTATCCAACCATAGGTATCCAGAATGGATGGGTTGTCGGGGCTCAGAGTTTTGGCAGCGGATGCATTTTGCAATGCATTTTTTAGGTCCCCTGCTTCCAGCTGTAACCAGGCCAGGTTGTTGAGCACTGCCGGCTGGCGCGGGTTGATTGCCAGTGAGCGCCTGTAGGCCTCTATCGCAGCCGCATTGGCGCCTTTCGACTGACGGTACAGACCTTCGATTGTGAGTACCTGGAAGCTGGCAGGAAGGCGTTGTTTCCATTCCTCCAGGAATTTTTCGCGGGCTTGATCGGAACCCTTGTCCATGCCTGACCACAGAATATTGCCCAGGCGATCTGTTGCCTGAATTTTCCAGGCGTTTTGATAGGCAAGGAGGGCTGCGCTCTGTTCACCCTTGGCCTGGGCAAGATCGCCGGCGGCCATGTAGGCAAAATGGGAGCCGGAAGCCATCTGCTCCATTTCGCCCACGAGTTTTTCCGCCGACTTGATATTTTTTTCTTCCAGCTCGACCGCCACCAGCAGATGCATCAGCTCGAGATTGGAGGGATCAATCTGCAAGCCTTTCATCAGGGTTTCACGAGCCTCGGCAAACTGCCGGTTGGCGGCCAGCTGTTGCGCCTTCAGGAAATGCAACTGCGTTGTCAGTGCTGTGGTTGTGCGATTGAAGGCGGAGCGGGCAAGGGCGCTTTCGGCATGCTGAAGGGCTTGGTCGATTTTACCTGCCGCCAGGTTGTAGCGGGCCAATACAAAATCAGGACCCCACGCATTGGCATTCTGTTCGCTCAGGGATTTCAGATACTCCACCGCTGCTGCGTCCCGCTTCTGCGCGATCTCCGCCTGGGTGGCTACCGACAAGGCGAACAGATCATCCACATTGAGGGCGATCAGCTCCTTTGCGAAGCGCAGGCTGTTGTGATGGTCGCCGGCCACTGTGTAGCGTGCGACCTGGGCTCGCAGGACCGACAGATCGACTGGCGCTGCCTGGTAGGCTTTGTCCAGCAGTACCGCGGCTCGCGCAGGATCGCTGGCAAGCAAGGCAAGCCCCGCCAGCGCCTGGCTTTGGGGCGCTGTTTTCTTTGCCAGGGCATCCACCAGTAGCGCCAGCGCCGAATCCTTTTTCATGACGCGGTACTGTTTGACCAGCCGTTCCTGCACCACAATGTCGTCCGGCGTGGTGCTGTAGGCAGCTTCCAGCTGCTGCAGGGCCTCGTCGTATTTGCCCTGCCGGTTATAGGTGTCCACCAGGGCCATCCGCAGACGCGATCGTGACGGATCGAGTTTCAAGGCGGCCTTGATGGTTTCGATCCCTTTCTCGTCATGCTGAGTGGCAAGCAGTGACAATCCGTAGATGCCGAGGATATCCGGATCATTGGGATGTTCGCTGACGTTGGCCTCAATGGTTTTGAGTGCCTGCTCCGGATTTTGTAGCCGCAGTTGCGATTCGGCAAATGCGCGCAGCGCTTCCGGGGAAGCCGTCTCGGGATCGACAGTTTCCTGCAGCAGCTGAGCCGCCTGCTCGAATTCGCCCTGCTGGAACTTGATCAGGCCCAGCACCGATCCGGCCAGTGCCGCGTGTTCGCTGCTGTAGAGTTTGCTGAGAATGGCCTCGGCTTCCTTGAGATTGCCGGCCTTGAGCTGGTCCACCGCGGACTGGAATTCTGCCTGCAGTTCCTGGGCCTTGGGATTGGCCTCGGCAATCAGCTTGGAATAGACCATGGCTTCCACAGAACGGCCCTGACGGGTCAGCGTCGCCACCATGGCCTGCAGGATGGTGAGCCGCTTGAGGGTGATGGTATCCGTTGAAGGCAACGCCATCAGGGCCTGGCTCAGCACATCTTCAGCTGCCTCGTAATTGCGGTTCTGGATGTAAAGGCGGGCCTTCTCCACCAGCGCGTCAATATTGTTGGGCTGGTGGCGCAGGGCGCTGTCCAGCGCTTCCATCTGCCGGGTCGGATCGCCCTGGGCCTGCCAGGCCTGCGCGCGCACCACTTCCAGTTCTGCCAGCTGTTCGGGCCTGGTCAGCCGGCCAGCGAGTGTCTGCAACAGGGTCTGTGCTTCCTGTGGCGCCTCGTGACGGGCCAGACTGCGGGCCAGCAGGAGCTGGAATTCGACGGAGTCGCGCGCGTCATCGCGGTTTTTCAAAGGCTGCAACAGCTGAAAGAGGGATTTGTATTTACCCTGATGCTGATAGGTTTGGCCCAGGAGGATGACAACCTGCAGATTGTCCTGCGGCAGTTCCAGCAGTACCTTGGCGGCATTGTTGTAGTTGCCCTGTTCCAGATAGATTCGTGCCAGCAGCAGAAAGGCATCCAGGTTGCTGTTGTTTTCCTTCAGCGCGTTCTTTACCTCGATGGTGGCGGCATTGAACTGGCCCTGCGCAAAGTAGCTTTCAGCCCGCTTCAGGATTTCTGCTGATTTGTTCTCGGGCTGGCTGGCTTTTTCGCACCCGGGGGCGAATACCAGCGCCAGCAGCAGTACGAGCAGGTGGGCAGACATACGCAGCATGATTCAGTCCTTGCAGTTTTCAGATACGTGAATATTGTATTTCTTGATCAGATCGTAGAGCGTCGGGCGGGTGATGCCCAGCAGTTTTGCCGCCGCGGAAATATTGCTGTCGGACATGCTGATGGCGCGGATGATGGCGGCGCGCTCGGCATCCTGGCGTACGGTACGCAGGTTCAGTGAAATGTCGTCCGGTTGAGGCAGTCCCAGGTCTGCAATTCCCACGTTGCGCTGATCGCACATGATCACAGCACGCTTGATCTTGTTTTCCATTTCGCGGATGTTGCCCGGCCATTCGTAGGACTCGATGGCGGCGGCGGCTTCGGGCGTGAAGCCGCGAATGCCTTTGCTGAGCTGATCCACATACTTGGTCAGAAGATGTCGCGCAATCAGGATTTTGTCACCACCCCGTTCCCGCAAGGGCGGCAATTCCACCACGATTTCACTGATGCGGTA
This sequence comes from Pseudomonadota bacterium, assembly GCA_049323075.1. Classification (GTDB taxonomy): domain Bacteria; phylum Pseudomonadota; class Gammaproteobacteria; order Pseudomonadales; family Ketobacteraceae; genus Ch67. The sequence continues at coordinate 428 of JBMOPR010000092.1, read as the reverse complement.
GTAAAGATCCTCGCGGAAAGTTCCTTCCGCCACCATTTCACTGAGATTCTTGTTGGTGGCACAGACCACTCGCACATCGACCCGGATTTCTTCGCGTCCACCCAGTCGCTCGATGACGCGTTCCTGCAGAAAACGCAGTAATTTGGCCTGCAGCGGCAGCGGCATGTCGCCGATCTCGTCCAGAAACAGGGTGCCTTCGTGCGCCACTTCCACCTTGCCCAGTGTGCGCTTGGCCGCGCCGGTAAAGGCGCCTTTCTCGTAGCCGAACAGCTCGCTTTCCATCAGATTTTCCGGCACTGCAGCACAATTGATGGCCACAAAACGGCGATCGCGGCGTTTGCTCAGATTGTGAATGCCGCGTGCAATGACTTCCTTGCCGGTGCCGGATTCACCGAGGATCAGACAGGTCACGTCGGTAGGCGCCAGCT
>JBMOPR010000091.1:0-3949 GCA_049323075.1 Pseudomonadota bacterium | reverse complement strand
TGCTCGCATCCGGCACGATCAACACCTCGCCTCCACCACCCGCACATAACTTTCACCCTCGCTACGCGGTATATCCAGAGCGTCATAAAAATCTTCAGGCCTGTGCACGGTCACGGACTGGAAACCGCAGCGGCGAAAGCCGCGCTCCACATCAGCGTCGCTGCGGAAATGCAGATTGGTGCGCGACTGCGTCATCACGCCCAGTGCTTTCTGCGCCGCCGACACCAGTACACGTCTGTGGAATTCCTTCACTTCCGGCACCAGATCGGTAATGTACCAGGCTGCAGGGAATTGCCGTCCCAGTTGCGCCAGTTTTTGCCAGAAACCCGAGATGGTCGCCAGATCGAAATAATTCACCAGTCCTTCAGTGATGACGATGGTGGGGCGGCCCGGCTCCAGCACGTTGGCCAGCACATGATCCAGCCCGTTCGGTTCGCCACTTTCAAAAATGTTGCAGGCCACTACTTTATGATTCGGTCCGAAACCCTGGTGGCGCAGCAGCAGCGATTGCTTGCGAGTTGCCATGCCGGGCAGATCCGCTTCCACATAATGCAGATGCGGGTACTGGCGGGAAAAGGTGTAGCCCCGGGGCGACAGGCCGCAGGCGATTTCCAGAATCTGGGTGACACCTTCCTGTTCGATCAGCTGGCGGACGCGGTGATCCATAATGCGGTGCCGCTGCAGCAGCATGTCGCTCAGGCTCATGCCCAGCAACTGTTCGCCGACGAAATTGATCGGGCGTACGGCGTTGTACATCAGGTCGGCCCGGGGTGAAGTGAAAAAGCGTGCAGACATGCCGTGCTTGTACCAGACATGACCGGTATAAAGTGCGGTGAAGCTGATGCTGGATGTATCCATGTTTCCCCCTGAAATGAGTAACGGGCAGGGACGTGGCCATGCCTGAATAATAGTTCCCGGTTGGGGTTACAGCAGGCGGATGCTACCGTCTTCCACCGTGAAGGGCACGGCTTCCAGCGGCTGGCCGACGCAGGGGCCTGCGATGCAGTCGCCGTTTTCGATTTCGAACAGCGCACCGTGGTTGGAGCAGAGGATGTAGCGTTTGTCGTTGTCGAGAAAATCGTTGGGCAGGAATTCCAGCGGGATGCCGATGTGGGGGCAGGAGTTCAGGTAGACGAACACCTTGCCGAATTTTTTCACCACGAAGATGTTGCGGTCGTCGACATCGAAACTCTGCGCGCTGTCGTCTTCGATATCGTTGATGTGACAAAGGATGGTCATGGAAAGGGCCCTACTACTGATCGATGAGCGAGTGCGGGTTCAAGAATAGCCTTTTTCAGATCACAAAGTAAACGATGTGTGTACTGGCGGCTGCAGGGGTGTCCCGATAAAAAATTCGCGGCGGGGATTGTTTTCGCGAATGATAATGATTAGCATTGGCTTCGTGTGGTGAGTGCAATGATCCGGTCGCCCGAAGCGGTGATCGTCATGGCCCCTCTCTCCTCTCTACAACCTTGTCCTCGTCGCGCGGGTTGACCGGATCGCCCAGTGCGCTCACCACACACTCAGTCAACACATGGTGCATTGACCGGGGAATGTCCCCGGTCTTTTTTCCCGCTTTTTTGAGCCGAACGCCGCGCTCGACTTATCATACCCAGTTCTTGTTCATCCTCCTGGAGTTGCGATGTTTCCGTTCCTGTCCCGTTGCAAGTGCGGCCTGCTGCTTGCTGTGACGGCATTGCTGGGTGCCTGCGCCAATCTGTATGCGCCGTCCAACGCGCCGATTGACGCGATCGACAACACCCGGGGCTACCGGGGCATGGAGAAGCTGGCATCATTGGGTGATGTAGCGCTGGTGGTGTCGTTTTCCGGCGGTGGCACGCGGGCGGCGGCGCTGTCGTATGGCGTGATGCAGGAATTGCGCGACACCAAGCTGAATGCCGGTGGCCGTCAACAGAACCTGCTGGATGAGGTGGATCACATCAGTTCGGTGTCCGGTGGCAGCTTCACCGCCGCCTATTACGGCCTGTTCGGTTATGAGCTGTTTCAACACTACGAAGACGATTTCCTGCGCCAGAGCGTGCAGGGCAAGCTGATCAAAAGGATGATCAACCCGGTCAACTGGTTCAACAGCGCTTTTTCCGGCCTGGACCGCACGGAAATGGCAATCGATTATTACGACAGCGAATTTTTTCGCGGCAAGACCTTTGCCGACATGCGGCCCTATCCCTATATCGAAATCAATGCCACGGACCTGAGCCAGGGCAACCGGTTTGCGTTCACCCAGTTGTATTTCGATCTGATCTGTTCCGATCTGAATTCCGTGAAAGTGGCCAGCGCCGTGACGGCATCGTCGGCAGTGCCTGTGCTGTTTCCCAGTGTGGTGCTGAAGAACCATGCCGGCCATTGCGATCCCAGTGCCAGCCTGCTGTGGCCCCAGTTGCAGCGGACCGAGTTTTCCAGTGTGCGTGACCGCATTCTGGTGAATTCCCTGAAGAGTTATCTGAACAGCGGGGAGCGGCCGTATATCCATCTGGTGGACGGCGGCATTTCCGACAACCTGGGTTTGCGGGCCACCATCGAGCGGCTGTCGCTGTTCGGGCTGAATACGAGCCGCCGCGACAGCCGGCTGCCGCGCCATGTGGTGGTGCTGGAAGTGAATGCGCAGGTGCAGCCAAGGCGACCCATCGATTCCCGGGCGGAAAAGCCGTCGGTGGCGGATACGGTGGACGCAGTGTCGTCGGCGCAGATCGACCGTTACACGGCAGAAACCGAGGCGTTGATGGAAACGGTGATGGCCGAAGTGCAGGCCCGGGCCGAGCGGGATCAGCTGGATACGCGCTTTCATCTGGTGAAGGTGAATTTCGAGGCGGTGGCGCAGGACCAGTTCCGCCGCTTCTTCAACAATCTGCCCACCAGCCTGGAGTTGCCAAATGAGGAGATCACCACGCTGATCTGGGCCGGGCGCTACCTGCTGCGGGAATCGCCGGAATTCCAGGCCTTTCTGGCCAGCCCTGGCCTGGGTGGTGTGCCGGCGCGGGCCATTCTGCACAAGAAGAGTCGCTGCCAGTCGAAGTCGCGGTTGCAGTGCCTGTTCCAGGAAACCGGCGTCGGGCGGGAGCAGGAGAGCCCGAAGGACTAGTCCGGCTGATATAATGCCGGCACTTTGTCGTTCCTGCGCTGGTGCCCATGCTGCGTTCCCATCCCCTGTTGTTGTTGCTGATCCTGCTTGCGCTGCTGCTGGTTGCGCTGGCGGCCAGCCTGTCCCTGGGCGCGGTGAATGTGCCGCTGGCGGAATCCCTGGGCGTGATCGTGCGGCATCTGGCGGGCGCGCCGGCTGAAGCGTCCACGGCGGATCTGGTGATCTGGCAGATCCGTCTGCCCCGGGTGTTGCTGAGCGTGCTGGTGGGCGCGGCACTGGCGGTGTCCGGCGCGCTGGTGCAGGGACTGTTCCGCAATCCGCTGGCGGACCCCAGCCTGATCGGCGTGTCCGGTGGTGCGGCGGTGGGGGCGGCGATTGCGATTGTACTGGGTGGTGTTGTGGAGGGTGCGCTGGGTCTGGGTAACGCGCAGTGGCTGCTGCCGTTGCTGGCGTTCGCCGGTGGCGGCGCGGTGACGGCATTGGTGTATCGCCTGGGTGTGAGCCCGCTAGGCACATCAGTGGCCACCATGCTACTGGCGGGTGTGGCGATCAATGCGATGACCGGTGCTTGCATCAGTTACCTGTCCACCGTGGCCGAAGACGCGCGCCTGCGTAATCTGGTGTTCTGGCTGATGGGCAGTTTCAATGCCGCGTCCTGGCCCAAGGTGGTATGGGTGGCGCCGTTCACACTGCTGATTCTGGTGATGATTCCTTTTGTCTGGCGCGGGCTGAATGCGTTGCTGCTGGGGGAATCGGAAGCACGGCATCTGGGATTTTCGGTGGAGCGATTGCGCTGGCGCGTGATCCTGGTGACGGCGCTGGCCGTTGGCGCTGCCGTGGCGGCGGTGG
>JBMOPR010000090.1:0-3959 GCA_049323075.1 Pseudomonadota bacterium | reverse complement strand
GCCGCTACGACGACTTTTACGCCGCCTGGCGTGAACTGGGCGAAGGCACCACGGCCAACCCCATCCTGGTGGAAAACGCAGTCATGTCCGAACCCCACAGCGGCGGAAAAAGCTGGCCGGCCGGCAGCGAACCCTACCGGGACGTGGCACAACTGTTCGGCTGCTGGGACGACCCTGTCAGCTGCGCAGAACAGACGGAAGAAGAACCACCGGAAGTGGTGGACGATGCCGATGACCTGCCCCTGCTGGAATCCGGCCCGATCAAAACGCCGCTGGTAGCCGGCTGCGACGGCAAGCCCGATGACACCCCGCTGCCGCTGGACCCGCGCAGCCTGGTGGTGGAAGGCATCAACAAGCCCGGCGTGGCAGTGCAGTTCAATGCCTACTGGGTCGACGTGCACAATCCGTTGCCACCGTACCGCGCCAATCCGCTGCAACCCGCCGCCACCTGCGGCGAGTGGAAAGCCCGCGTCGCTGCCGGTGAGGAACTGGTCAAATTCGGCTCGCGCTTCATGGGCGGCCTGCGCCTGTTCACGCCACGCAATTATCGCAATCTCTGGAAATCCTGGGGCCTCAAGGAACGGCCCGCCAATTTCGACGAGGAAGTGCTTAAGCGCTACGGCCTGTTCAAGGCGGAATTCCGCAATCCGTATCCGCTGGACGGCGAAGATCCCAACCAGACCGACGGCGGCAGCGGCCAGTTGCCCCTGGGCCTGGCGATGATCAAGGATCGGGATGGCCGCTATAACGGCGAGATGACCGTGAACTGCTCCTTCTGCCACGATTCACGTCTGGGCACCGATGAGGAAGGCCAGCAGTTCCACTGGGGCCGCGGCAGCAACTTCATGGACATCGGCGCGTTCGTCAACGACTTCGCCAAACGTCTGGCCGGCATTCCTGCCATCGCACCCTATCCGTTTGGTGCCCATGCCGGCGGCTCCAATGCGCTGGGCGTGATCGACGCACTCTACGTCGGTTTCGATGCTGAAACCCTGCAACTGCGGCTGGGAGCAGAACTGTTCCCGTCCCACGGTTCCGCCGGCCAGATGCGCGCGCCACACTGGTGGAGCCGCTCCTGGATGACCCGTCTGTTCAAGGGCGCCCTCAGTTCCGACAACGTGCGTTCCACCATGGCACTGGAGGTGGCCACCTTCATGCTCAGCGGTGAAGAACGTCGCGCCCTGGAACCGGATTTTGAAAACGTCACCGCGTTCATGAACTCGCTGTCACCGCCGGCGTATCCCAATCCCGGGCAGATCGACACCCGTCTGGCGGAAGCCGGTGCCGTGCTGTTCCATACCAAGGATTTGTGGGCCGGCGATGCCAACGCACAGATTCCCAAACCGGATTCCAACGGCTCCTGCGCCGGCTGCCACGGCGTGTATTCACCGCGCTATGCCGCCGACCCGGCCATGCTGCCCGACCCGCGCCTGAAAGGAGTGGCCGGTATCACCACGCCCATCGAGATCATCCGCACCGATCCCGAGCGCACCAACGTGATGTCGGACCCGATGAAGGTGGCCTGGAATACTTCGTGGTGGTCCTATGACGAACTGCATCCCGACTGGACACCGGAAGGCCAGGGCCGCCCCGGCCAGAGCCTGGCCCGTCTGCGCAACGATGTGGCGGGCGGCGGTCAACGGCTGGAAGGCCCCAACCGCTGGAGCGAGATCAAGGGTTACACCGCGCCGCCGCTGTACGGCGTGTGGGCCGCCGCGCCCTATTTCCATAATGGCAGCGTTCCCACCGTGTGGCATGTGCTGAAGCCATCGGAACGCCCCGGCATCTGGGCACCGCCGCAGACAGAACCGGAGGCACCGGGCCTGAACAAGGGATTCGATTACAGCCTGAACGCCTACGACCTGGACAAGCTCGGCTGGAAGTACGAGGAAATTCCCTGCATCGCCGGCACCGAGCGCTACAACTGCAACCCCACCAGCGCCGCCGACCGTCTGCTCAGCTGGCTCTCGAACCAGTTGGGATCGAAGTACTGGCTGGGATATCAGGTGACGCCACCGCTGTCGAAGAAAGACATGGCCGCGCGCCGCATCGTCAACACCCACGAGTTCAGTCGCGGCAACGAAGGGCATGACTTTACCGAAATGCTGACGGACCAAGAGCGCCTGGCGTTGATCGAGTACATGAAAACCCTGTAGCGACAACCGTTCGCTATCACCCGGCACCGGAGCCTCCCAGTGAGCGCTCCGGTGTTCGCTTTAACACACCCCGTTCACAGGGCCCATTCACACGCCCATAAAAAAAGCGCCCATAAAGGCGCTTTTTAAATTCAAACAGCGGGACTGAGTGCAAACGTCAGACGCTGATGACGACCGTTACCACTTCCTTGGCAATGAAACCGAAAATGCCCAGACCCAGGGTCAGGAAGATGGCAAAGGTGCCGAGTTTGCCGGCTTTGGATTCTGCTGCCAGCTTGTACATTATGAAAAACATATAAGCGATGAGGCCGGATACACACAGGTACAACGAGATGGTTTCAAACTGCTCGACTGCCATGAAGCCCCCTGGGACAACATCCCCTGACAACATTCACTGAATACGTCCGACAAATCCGGACACAGGAAAACGGGCGGCACTATACATTCGAAATAGTTATGTAACAAGTGCTTTTTAATGAACTTGGGGTCTAAAGGTTAAGGCAATTGACGTACGTCAGCGGCAAGGTCAAAACAGGCTCATCTGCGGCTCATCTTCTTGTTTTGCTTTCAGTTGTTGGCGCGGCTCAGGCAGCGGCGGAACAAATCGGCTGCAATCCAGCGTCACGCTGCCGCGGCTGTGACTGTGGTCCAGCCCCACCTTGCGGCAGGCCAGGTGAAAACGCTGGCTATACAGGCGGGCATACTCGCCATTGCCGGTCATGCGCGCACCGAAGGTCGACTCATACAGCTTGCCACCGCGGGCATCGCGCAGGGTGGACAGCACCCGTTCCGCCCGGTCCGGGTAGTGGGTCTGCAGCCATTCCACAAACAGGGGCGCCACTTCGTGGGGCAACCGCAGCAGGATGAAATTGGCACTGTCGGCTCCCGCCTGCGCCGCCCGCTCCAGAATCTGTTCGGTTTCATGATCGTTGATCCAGGGAATCAGCGGCGCCACCAGCACGCCCACGGGCACACCGGCTTCATGCAGGGCCCCCACTGCCCGCAACCGCGCCTCACCCGACGACGTGCGCGGTTCCAGCCAGCGCTTGGTCTGGTTGTCCAGCGTCGTCACGCTCACCAGCACTTTCACCAGCGACTGCCGCGCCAGTTCTGCCAGCAGGTCGATATCCCGGGTCACCAGCTGGTTTTTGGTGATCAGTGTCAGCGGATGCCGGCATTCCAGCAGCAGTTCCAGAATGCCCCGGGTAATCCGCCGCTCCGCCTCCACCGGCTGGTAGGGATCGGTGGCAGTGCCGATGCAGATGGGGGAACACTGGTACGACGGCCGCGCCAGATCCTTGCGCAGCGCCGCGACCGCGTTTTCCTTCACAAAAATCTTCGTCTCGAAATCCAGCCCCGGCGACAGGTCCACATAGGCATGATTGGGACGGGCAAAACAGTAGATGCAACCATGCTCGCAACCACGATAGGGGTTGATGGAATGGGTAAACGGAATGTCCGGCGACTGGTTGCGGGTGATCAGGGATTTGGCGTGCTCAGGCAAAAACAGTGTGTCGCGCTTTTCGGGCAGGTACTCCTCCTCGATCAGTGAAATGCGCTGCTCGAAACGGCCCGCCAGGTTGCTCACCGCGCCGCGCCCTTTCATTGGATTGGTTGGATTTGCCGGATTCGTCATGATCGCGCCCTTCCCGCACAACTGTATATATTTACAGTATACGTTTTGTACATATCCGCGCAGAGGAAGCCCGCCATGCAGATTCTGGAACTCGTCCGCGATGCCATCCGCACCCGTCATTACAGCCTGCGCACCGAAGATGCCTACCTGTACTGGGTGAAGCGCTT
>JBMOPR010000089.1:0-3969 GCA_049323075.1 Pseudomonadota bacterium | reverse complement strand
TCTCGCCATTCAGGTCCTGGCCTGAGCGAAGGGCTTTGAGAGCTGCGTCAAAATCGAAATTGATTGCCATGTGTCAGTTCCTTTTTGGGTAGTGTAAGGAAATGACACAGATTTATGAACACTACCACGTTTTCTGAGCAATTGAGGGCAAAAAAATAACTGTGTAAGCGGTAGTTCAAATTAAACCGGCACTCTATCGCCGTACAGAATGATGAGCTGGTTTAACGCCGCTTTCCAGTTCCTCACCGGCATGGTCCACTTCCTGGCCACGTTGCGCAATCCCAGATACAGCAATTTGCGAACAGCCTCGTCATGGGGGAATGCGCCACGGCCCTTGATGACTTTGGCAGACTGCAGTTCAGTGACTCAATCGCATTGGTGGTGTAGATGACCTTGCAGATCTCCGGTGAATAGTCGAAGCAGGCTGTCAACTGATCCCAGTTGTTTTACCAGCTCAGAACTATAGCCGAGTACTGGCCTCCCCATTGAGTCGTGAAAGCCGTCAGGGCTGCACGGGCAGTTGCTTCGGTCGGTGCCGCGTAAATGGAGCGCAATGAGGCGGCCACCGCCTTGCGATCTTTCCAGGACACGTATTTCAGACTGTTGCGAACCTGATGCACGATGCAGAGCTGAACCCGGGTTTGTGGATACACGGCTTCAATGGCTTCGGGCAAACTTTTCAATGCATCCACGCAGGCGATGTAGCAGTCCTCGACGCCACGGGATTTGAGTTCATTGAACACCGACAGCCAGAATTTGGCGCCCTCGGTTTCGGCGATCCACATGCCCAGCAGCTCTTTCTCGCCTTGCAGGTTGATGCCCAGCGCCAGATACACCGCCTTGTTGCGCACCGGGCCGTCCTGACGGGATTTGACGAACAGGCAATCGAAATAAAGCACCGGATAGACCCGATCCAACGGCCGTGCCTGCCAGGCCTGAACATCTTCCAGCACGCTGTTGGTAACGTTGGAAATCAGGGTGGGCGAGACTTCGGTGCCGTACATCTTTGTCAGTTCGTCCTGGATTTCCCGGGTGTGAGGCCTCGGGCGTAGAGGTCGATGATCCTGCCCGGCCCTGACGGACACCTTGTTAAGCGATTACACTACGCGACTGAGGTGAGCCATGGCAAGGCAAGTCAAACCCAAGAAGGCATCCCGTATACGTCATACGGACGATTACAAAGCCGAAGCACTGAAGCTGGCCGAGAAGGTTGGCATTGGCCCCGCTGTGGAAGCTATTTGCTGGGTTGTCAAGAAGTTACAGTAAGCCCTTCGATCATTAATGGGTTAGTTCAAGCAAATTGTTAATCTTATAACTGCTTCCGGCAGATTTTTTGACGCCTGCTATCCTCATTTATGATTAGACCATTTTTTATTTTGACAGTAGATCCGCCATAGCGCTGGCGCGAAATTCAGGGAACCCTATGTTTCGTAAACTGGTTGAATTACCTCGCAATTCCAAGCGCGCGCTCATGCTGCTGAGTGATTCCGCCTCCATTCCCCTTGCGTACTGGTTGGCAATTAATCTGCGGCTGGATTTTTCCCACGCATTTCCCAAGAGCGATGAGTGGGCGGTGATTTTCTGCACAAGCTTGCTGACGATACTGTTCTTTATCCGCTCGGGCCTGTATCGAGCCGTGGTGCGCTATATGGGCATGGAGGCAGCCTGGGCCGTCACCCGTGGCGCCATAGTGTCGGCGTTAATCCTGACATCGGTCAGTTTCCTTTTCGGGGCGGAGCTGCCTCGCTCGGTTCCCTTTATCTATTTCCTGGTGATTCTGGCCTTTGTCGGGGGTAGCCGGTTCTTTGTACGGCATTTGATCTACATGGCCAGCCGGCAGGTGCGCCGCCGGGTGGCGATTTATGGCGCTGGTGAGGCGGGCACCCAGGTGTTGATGGCCTTGAGCAGTTCGCCGGAATACAAGCCGGTGCTGTGTGTTGACGACAAATCGGCTCTGCAGGGCCGTATTCTGCACGGTGTGCCAGTGGTGAGTCGCGAGCAGCTGGCCAGTCAGATCGAGGCGATGAAGATTGACGATCTGTTGCTGGCCATTCCCAGCGCCAGCCGTGCGCGCCGCAAGCAGGTGGTGGATTCTGTTTCCCACTTGCCGGTGCACGTTCGCACGATCCCGGGCATGGTCGATCTGGTGTCCGGCAAGGCCCGCATCGAGGAATTCCGCGAGCTGGATATTGAGGATCTGCTCGGCCGCGATCCGGTTACGCCCGACGATACCCTTTTGCATGCCAATATTCGGGGCAAGGTGGTAATGGTGACCGGGGCGGGTGGTTCCATTGGTTCCGAGCTGTGCCGGCAGATCGCGCGCCTGCAGCCGGAATGTCTGGTGCTGTTTGAACAATCCGAATTCGCGCTGTACCAGATCGAGCGTGAGCTGGATGCGCTGGTGCGCTCGTTAGGGTTGAAGGTGCGTATTCTGGCGATGCTGGGGTCGGTGGTGGATAAAAAGCTGCTGGAATCCTGCGTGCGTAACCTGAAAGTTCAGACGATCTATCACGCGGCGGCCTACAAGCATGTGCCGCTGGTGGAGTACAACGTGGTGGCCGGCATTCGCAACAATGTTTTTGGCACGTTGCACGTGGCCGAGGTGGCTGACCGCTGCGGTGTGGAAACCTGTGTGCTGATTTCCACCGACAAAGCGGTGCGCCCGACGAATGTGATGGGGGCCAGCAAGCGGCTGTCGGAGCTGGTGCTGCAGGGCATGCAGAAACGGCAGAGCAAAACCCGTTTCAGCATGGTGCGGTTCGGCAATGTGCTGGGTTCGTCCGGTTCGGTGATTCCCCTGTTTCGCGAGCAGATTGCCAGCGGTGGCCCGGTGACCGTGACGCACCCTGAGATCATCCGTTATTTCATGACCATTCCCGAGGCCGCGCAGCTGGTGATCCAGGCGGGCGCGATGGCGAAAGGCGGCGATGTGTTCGTGCTGGATATGGGCGAGCCGGTGCGGATCGACGATCTTGCGCGCAAAATGATTCTGCTGATGGGTTACCAGGTGAAGGATGCGGCGGGTGAGGGCGATATCGAGATTGTCTACACCGGTTTGCGGCCCGGCGAAAAACTGTATGAAGAGCTGCTGATAGGCGACAACGTTACCGCCACCGCGCATCCGCGGGTGATGCGGGCTACCGAGTTTGCGCTTGAGTGGCCGGCGCTGAACAACATCCTGCGGGATCTGGAGCGGTTGTGCGCCCAGGAGGACTGTGCCAGCGTGCGCGAATTCCTGCAGGATATCCCTATCGAGTTCAATCCCCAGGGTGAACTGGAAGATCTGGTATGGAGGCACCGTGAAGCGGACGGTGTGCAGGAGGAGCCTGCGCCCCTGGCGGAAGTCGTCAGTTTCAAGAAGCGGAAGGAGCTGGTGAGCTAGGTAAGGTGGCTTTTGCTGCTGCGACGGACAGGATACGCAGCCAATAAAAAGGGGGAACCATTCGGTTCCCCCTTTTTCGTATTTGGCTCCACAGGTAGGGCTCGAACCTACGACCTAGCGGTTAACAGCCGCTTGCTCTACCGACTGAGCTACTGTGGATCGGTACAGGCCGCGTATACTAATGGGGTTGCCCGGGTTGGTCAACTCCTTTTTTCCAGCAAGCTTTCAACAGGTTAGCCGTTCCCGCTGTGGCCACGGGCGGTTCGCAAAACGGCGATTACCCCGTCTGTGCAGGCTTGCATTCATATTCCGACACACTATAGTGTCGGGTCTCAAATGGCCCGTTGATGTCTTCACAAGAGGGGATGTGCCTTGTACGTTGATCAAGCGTCGAAACAACAATTGCAAGCTGCGCTTGCCGATCTGGAAAGCCAGTATGCCGGGTTTCAGGCCGCCAAATTGAGCCTGGACCTGACCCGTGGCAAACCCAACAGCGCGCAGCTGGATCTGTCCAACCGCCTGGACGGTATTCTGGATGGCCAGTACAAGGGTGCCGACGGCACCGACAGCCGTAATTACGGCGGCCT
>JBMOPR010000088.1:0-3970 GCA_049323075.1 Pseudomonadota bacterium | reverse complement strand
TTCACCTTGCCGATATAGGACACCGCCACACTTGCCCGCTTGCCCAGTTCAGCCATCCACTCCCGCAGGGCAGAAATGGTGATCTCGCGGCCGACGATCACCATCGCCGGGATCGTCAGCAGGAAGTTGTTGTGCCCTTCCACCAGCGCCACCAGCGCCACCGCCACCATCAGCTTGTCGGCGACCGGGTCCAGAAACGCGCCCAGCTTGGTCATCTGGCCCCACTTGCGCGCCAGATAGCCATCGATCCAGTCGGTGACACCTGCCAGCGCGAAAATGATGGCCGCCACCAGCGGGCTCCAATCGAAGCGCAGGAAGTAGATGAGAACAAACACCGGAATCATGACGATGCGCGACAGTGTCAGCAGATTGGGAATGGTGAGATGGGCCGGTCGGCTGGCGACTTCCTGCATGAATCAGTCTCGGTTAATCGATCAGGGTCCAATTGAATCGGCCTAGTCTAAACGTTGTGCAGGGCGGCATAAATGTCTTCGGCAATTTTCTTGCTGATTCCGGGAACCCGTGCAATTTCAGACTGGCTGGCGCGGGAGAGCCCCTGCAGTCCCCCGAAATGGCTGAGCAGTTCGCGCCGGCGTTTGGGGCCGATGCCGGGAATGTCCTCCAGCACCGACGTGGTCCGCTTCTTCTCCCGCCGCGCACGATGGCCGGAGATGGCAAAACGGTGGGCCTCGTCGCGAATGTGCTGGATCAAGTGCAGCGCAGGGGAATCCCGCTCCAGCCCGAAGCCAGCGCCGGAATCTTCCAGGAACAGGGTTTCCAGTCCCGGCTTGCGGGTTTCGCCCTTGGCGATGCCGAGGATCTGCACACCCTGGATCTGCAGGTCCGACAGCACCTGCCGCGCCTGTTTCAGCTGACCCTTGCCGCCGTCGATGATCAGCACATCCGGCAGCTTGGCCTCGCCTTTTTTCAGCCGGGTGTAGCGGCGCTGCAGCGCCTGGTTCATGGCGGCGTAATCGTCGCCGGCCTGGATGTCTTCAATATTGAAGCGGCGGTACTGGGTTTTCACCGGCCCGGAATGTTCAAACACCACGCAGCTGGCCACGGTGCCCTCGCCCATGGTGTGGGAAATGTCGAAGCATTCCAGCCGCTGGGGAATTTCCTCCAGCCCCAGTGCATCGCGCAGGGATTCGAAGCGCTGGAACAGGTTCTCGCGATTCGCCAGATGGCTGGCCAGGTATTGCTCCGCATTGGTCTGCGCCAGACGCTGCCACCCTGCCCTCGCCCCGCGCCCACCCACCGTAATCGTGAGATTGCGTCCTTCTTCCTGTTGCAGTGCGGCGATCAGCGCGTCGGCGGATTCGAATTTCTCCGGCACCAGGATCTGCTGCGGCAGGTGACGGCCCGCCTTGTTGCCCAGGTAATATTGCGGCACAAAAGCTTCCAGCACTTCGGCCAGGGTTTCTTCCGCCTGCAACGAGGGGAAATAGCTCTTGTGGCCCAGCACCCGACCGCCGCGCACATAAATGATCTGCACGCAGGCGATGCCGGACTGGATCGCCACGCCAAACACGTCGGCATTGCCGGCGTCGTTTTCCACAAACTGCTGCGACTGCACATGCGTCAGCGCGGCCAGCTGGTCGCGCAATTCTGCCGCCTGTTCAAACTGCAGATTTTCCGCCGCGCTGTGCATTTCACGGTTCAGTTCGGCGTGGATTTCGGAATTCTTGCCTTCCAGAAACATCATGGTGTGACGGACGTCGGCAGCGTATTCCTCCTCGCTCACCAACCCGACACAGGGTGCCTTGCAGCGACCGATCTGATGCTGCAAGCAGGGCCTCGAGCGGTTCTTGTAGAAGCTGTCCTCGCACTGTCGCACCTTGAAGATTTTCTGCAGGATGCTCATTGTTTCCCGCACGGCCACCGCACTGGGGAACGGGCCGAAAAAACGCCCGGGCAGGTTCTTCGCCCCACGATAATAGGCCAGGCGCGGGAATTCCTGCCTGGACACATAAATGTAGGGATAGGATTTGTCGTCCCGCAGCAGGATATTGAACGGCGGCTTGAGGGACTTGATCAGCGTCTGTTCCAGCAGCAGCGCTTCGGTTTCGCTGAGGGTGACGGTGATTTCGATGTGCTCGATTTTCTGCACCAGCGCCCGCGTCTTCGGCGACTGCTGGTTGCCGCGAAAATAGGAACTGACGCGGTTCTTCAGGTTTTTGGCTTTGCCGACATACAACACCTCACCGTCAACACCCAGCATGCGGTAAACACCGGGGTGCGTGGTAAGGGATTGCAGAAACGCGTCAATATCGATGGGACACCTGCCTTAGGGAAAGCACACTCACAGGTTATTGGGCAGGGATTCCACATCCAGCATACCGTGACGCACGGCCAGCAGGGTCAGCTCCACGTCGCTGTTGATGCCCAGTTTTTCAAACAGGCGGTAGCGGTAGCTGTTGACCGTCTTCGGGCTCAGAAACAACTTGTCCGAAATTTCCTGCACCTTCTGGCAGTTCACGATCATCAGGGCAATCTGCATTTCGCGCTCGGACAGCTGATCAAACGGCGACGCTTCGGCTTCGGTGCGGAAGGGCTTCAGCGCCAGCTGCTGGGCCACGTCAGGGGAGATATAGCGCTGGCCGGAATGCACCAGCCGGATCGCCTTCACCATTTCATCCAGCGCCGCGCCTTTTGTGAGATAACCGGAAGCGCCGGCCTGCAGAAAGCGCGACGGAAACGGTTCCTCGCCACAGGCCGTCACGGCAATCACCCGCACATCGGCGTTCTGTCGCAGCAGTTTGCGGGTGGCTTCCAGCCCGCCGATACCGGGCATCTTGGCATCCATCAGAACGACGTCGGGAGCAGCATCGCGGATCAGTTTGAGTGCATCCTCGCCAGTGGAGGCTTCACCCACCACCTTGAGACCGGCCACGTCCGCCAGCATGCGCGAAATACCGGTCCGCACCAGATCATGGTCATCGACGATGAAAATCTTGATCACGTAACGCTCCGTTGGGATGAGGGGCCGTCAGGGAATCATGGCCATAAGATCCCGTCATTTTAACCCATTTTGAGCGAGGTTGAATTCATGCTTTCGGCTAATTGACGCTTCAGGAATTTCAACCGGTTACGAATTGGCCGGTCCGGATCCCGTCCTGCCGGCATTTCAACCGCACTGGCTGCGCAGGTAGCGGCAGACCGAATCCCCCGGGGCAGCAACCAGACATTGATCCCACAGGGCGGCGGCCCTTTCAAACCGCCCCTGACGAAACAGCTCCAGGGCCTCCATGTGCGCGTTCAGAGTCGAACGCTTGGCAGCACGCAGAGCCGGCGCGTCTGCATTGAGCACCTCGAACAGGCGCACCGGTTCCTTGCGCCCCCGTACGGCGACCTCCCCCAGCTCGCGCACTTCAAATACAGCCTCCGCGGCGATCGCCGCGCGGATGTGCTCCGAGATGATGATGCGGGCACCGTACAGCTTGGTAAGTTCCTGCAGCCGCGCCGCCACGTTGACGTTGTCACCCAGCACGGTGGAATCCATGCGGTCGCTGGAACCGACGGTGCCAATAATGACCGGCCCGCTGTTGATACCAATGCCGATATCAATAGGCGCATAACCGCTGCGGGCCCGGTGCTGGTTGTACACCGCTACTTCCGCATGCATGTCGATGGCGGCCATCACGGCGTCGTGGGCACTGCGGGTGATCGGCTCGTACCCCTGCTCGTGTTCGAACAGCGCCATCACGCCATCGCCCAGAAACTTGTCGATAAAGCCGTTGTGCTGGTGAATCACCTTGTCCAACCGCGCGAAACAGGCATTGAGAAAGTTCAGCAGCTCCTGCGGTGTCAGCGTTTCCGACAGCGACGTGAACCCGCGGATATCCGCGAACAACACCGAAATTTCATCGTGCTCGGCCTTGCCCAGCTGGATATTTTCGATACCCTCCCGGGCAATTCGGCGCAGGAACTGTTTGGGCACGAATTTCTCGAACATTTGCGCCATGGACAC
>JBMOPR010000087.1:0-3975 GCA_049323075.1 Pseudomonadota bacterium | reverse complement strand
CTGGCCACCGACAACATCCAGATGCGTTCTGCATCGCGGGTGGGCTACAGTGATTTCGGCAAGAACCGCGCGCGGTTGCAGGAAATCCGCAGCGCATTCGAACCCTGCTGCAACTGAAGCGGCGACCGCTGCTCAGCGATTTTTCGGATAACGTTCCCGATAAGCCCGGATGCGGTCCTGTACGGTCAGCGCCAGCTTGTCGGGTTCGAATTTCGACAGAAAGGCATCACATCCCACCTTCTGGATCATGGCGTTGTTGAAACTGCCGCTCAGCGACGTATGCAGGATCACGTACAGATCGCGCAATCGCGCATCCTCGCGAATTTCCTTGGTAAGCCGGTAACCGTCCATTTCCGGCATTTCAGCGTCGGTAATGACCATGGCCAGCATGCGCGGCACTTCAATGCCCTCATCGGCCCATTTTTTCAACATGCGCAACGCGGTGGCACCGTCGCGGGCGCTCAGAATCTTGATGCCCAACTGACCGATAGTTTCGCGTACCTGCGACAGGCCCACGCTGGAATCATCCACCGCCAGAATCTCGATACCCTCTGCCAGTGTCAATATGTCATTGTCGATCAGCGCCGGATTCACGGTGGTGTTGTAGGGTGAGATTTCCTGCAGCACTTTTTCCACGTCAATCACTTCAACTATCTGCTTTTCCACCTTGGTGATGGCAGTCAGGTAATGGCTGCGGCCGGTGCCCTTGGGCGGCGGCATGATTTCGTCCCAGTTCATGTTGACGATGCGATCCACGGATTTGACCATGAACGCCTGAATGGTCCGGTTGTATTCGGAAATGATGATGTTGCAGTTGGTACGATCCAGCAGCGGGCCCAACCCGATGGCAGCACTCAGGTCAATGACCGGTATGGTGCGTCCGCGGGCATGGGTGACGCCCACCACGTTGGGATGGCTCTGCGGCATCACCGTGAGCTTGGGCATGGTCTGCACTTCCTGGATCTTGAACACATTGATTGCAAACAGGTTTCCCCGCTGCAACCGGAACATCAGAAGTTCAAGACGGTTCTCACCCACGAGCTGGGTGCGTTGATCGACGCTGTCGAGAATGCTGGCCATGACTGTTTCGGCAACCTGTTGATAAGAGTGACAGGAAAAGTGTAGCCCACGAAGCCGGCACCGGCCTGGGCTACACTGATTGAATACGTCTTCGCAATTGCCAAATCAGGTTTGTCTGCAATGGAATCACCCAATATCCTGCTTGCCCGCCAGCCCATTTACGACAGCACACTGGACGTTACTGCCTATGAGCTGCTGTTCCGTCCGCCGGCCGGCTGGGTGTGGGATGGCGATGTGGCCACCTCGCAGCTGGTAGTGAATGCCTTTGCCGAAATCGGGATCGAAAAGGCCACCGACAACAAGCGCGCCTTCATCAATTTCACGCGCCAGTGGCTGCTGTCGCCACCACCATTTGATCCCCAACTGGTGGTCATCGAAATACTGGAGTCTGTGGAGCCGGACGCTGACGTGGTTCGCAGCGTAGCCCAACTGAAGCGGTCCGGCTACACAATAGCGCTGGACGATTTCGTGTTCGCACCGCAATGGCGGCCACTGCTGGAACTGGCGGACATCGTCAAGATAGATGTGCTGCAGCACGATGATGCGGCGCTGAAAACACTAACAGGACAACTGCGGGAATATCCGCTTCAATTGCTGGCCGAGAAAGTGGAAACCTACAGCGTGTTCGAGCACTGCAAGTCACTGGGCTTCCAGATGTTTCAGGGCTATTTTCTGTGTCGGCCACAGAATATCCATGGCGAAAGCATTCCCTCCAACAAAATGGTAGTGATGCAACTGCTGGCGGAAGTGCAGGACCCGGATGTGGATCTGGGCGGGCTGGAGAAACTGATCTCGCACGACATTTCCCTGAGCACGAAGCTGCTGCGCATCTGCAATTCCGCCCGTTATGCCACTCGCACCCGCATCGACAGCATTCGCAAGGCAATGGTGATGATCGGCCTGCAGGAATTGAAGCAATGGGCCAGCATCATCGCCCTTTCGCGCATGACCGACAAACCCAATGAATTGATCACACTGACCTTGACGCGCGCGCGCATGATGGAACTGCTGGCCCATTCCACCGCTGTCAACAATCGCGATATCTATTTCACGGTGGGCATGTTCTCCTTCATCGATGCCTTCTTCGACCAGAGCAAGGAAACGATCCTGCGTTCCCTGCCGTTCAACGAAGAGGTCAATCGTGCCCTCTTACATTACGAAGGCGTGCCCGGTAAAATGCTGCAGGCTGTGGCGGCCCACGAACAGGGCCACTGGGACCAGATCAACTGGCAGACGCTGGAAGCAATGGGCATTTCGCAGGACCTGTTTGAAAATGCCTATATTGAAGCGCTGCAATGGGCCGCTGCCATCATGCAGTCGTTGCTGGCGTAACACCTTCACAGCAACGCGCGCACCGTTTTCAATTACCCTGCCTTGCGGGAGCACGCCTTGCCTTTTCCCCTGGTTGACATTGGTATCAACCTCACTGATTCATCGTTTGCCCCGGATCGCGCGGCCGTTATCGATGCCGCGCGGCAGGCGGGCGTTGGCACCCTGATTCTCACCGGCACCGATCTGGTGTCGTCGCAACAGGCGCTCGCACTGTGCGCGGAGTATGGCGACGGCCTGTATTGCACTGCCGGTGTGCATCCCCATTATGCGAAGGAATGGTCGGACCAGCATCGCGAAGAAATGCTGGCGCTGACCCGCCATGATCGCGTGGTGGCGATCGGCGAAACCGGACTGGATTACAACCGGAATCTGTCGCCGCCGGAGCAGCAGCGCCGGGTCTTCGAACAGCAACTGGCGCTGGCGGCAGACACCGGACTGCCGCTGTTCCTGCACGAGCGGGATGCGGCGGACGACCAGGTTGCGCTGCTGCGACGTTTCCGCAACCGCATCAGTGGCGGCGTGGCGCACTGTTTTACCGGCACGGCTGAGGTGATGCAGCAATATCTGGCGCTGGATCTGCATATCGGTATCACTGGCTGGATCTGCGACGAACGGCGCGGGTTGCACCTTCGGGAACAGGTGAAAGAAATTCCGCTAAACCGGCTGCTGCTGGAAACGGACGGCCCCTACCTGCTGCCCCGTGATCTGCAGCCCAAGCCGAAATCCCGTCGCAATGAGCCGAAATATCTGCCGCATATTGCCACGGTAGTGGCGGAGTGTGTGGGGATGTCGCCGGAAGAACTGGCAGCAGTGACTACGGCCAATGCAGAGGGGCTCTTTGGACTGAAATCCAATACCCGTTCAGCTGGAAAGACCTGAAAACCGGATGGAGCGCGATTCTGCCGCAGGACAGGCAACAACCGTCAAAAGCGCGGTCCCAGCACCCTCAATACCTCCTCTGGCGTTGTCAGATGGTCGCGCACCCTCTGCAACGCACTGTCAAACAGACTGGACTGATTCTCCGCCGCAACCAGCCGGTTGCGCGACGCGCCCAGCTCGTGGATGGCCTCGCGCAGCTCATCGTTGATCAGCAACACTTCATAGATCGGAATCCTGCCGCCGTAGCCGGACTGGTGACAGCGCTCGCAACCGGCACCCTTGCAAACCGTGGTCAGCGTATCAAAACCACGCCCCAGCAACTTCAGCATTTCAGGGTCCGGTGTCACTTCCTGACGGCAGAATCTGCAGACCTTGCGCAAAAGGCGCTGCGCAATGATGCCCGTCAGACCGGACGCCACGACAAAGGGTTTGAGGCCGATATCCACCAGTCGGGATACGGTGGCCAGCGCGGAATTGGTATGCAGTGTCGAGTACACCAGATGTCCCGTCATGGCCGCGTGAAACGCAACCTCGGCTGTTTCCAGATCGCGAATCTCTCCCAGCAGAATGACGTCAGGGTCCTGGCGCAGTATCGCGCGCAGAATGGCGGAGAAATCCAGATTGATTTTGCCATGCACACTCACCTGCCCTGCCAGATCCATGTAGAACTCCACCGGGTCCTCA
>JBMOPR010000086.1:3427-4005 GCA_049323075.1 Pseudomonadota bacterium | reverse complement strand
ATAGGGAGATCATGATGAAAAAATCGGGAATACTTCTGCTGTTGCTGGCCTGCCTCAGTGGTTGTGTCGGCATGCCTGACAACGTCAAACCGGTGGAGAATTTCCAGGTCGAACGCTATCTGGGCAAGTGGTATGAAATTGCGCGACTGGATCATTCATTCGAGCGTGGCCTGAGTCAGATCACCGCCGAGTACAGCCTGCGCGAGGATGGTGGTGTCCGCGTGCTCAATCGCGGCTTTTCCGCTGCCGATAATCAATGGGAAGAAGCCGAGGGCAAGGCGTATTTTGTCGGCGCGCCTGACCAGGGTCATCTGAAGGTGTCCTTCTTCGGCCCGTTCTACGGATCCTACGTGGTCATTGCGCTGGATCACGAACACTATCAGTACGCGCTGGTGTGCGGACCGGATAAATCTTATCTATGGATTCTGGCGCGAACACCGGTGCTGGATGAAAACACCCGCAATGCGCTGATTGCGAAGGCTGCTGCGCTGGGATTTGATACCGGCAAGCTGATCAGTGTCGAGCATCAGTAGTCACGGCAGAGGGCGTTATTTTGCGAGCCGGCGTTAACCCTGCCG
>JBMOPR010000086.1:0-3417 GCA_049323075.1 Pseudomonadota bacterium | reverse complement strand
ATCCATCACATTCTGCTCGCTGGCCAGCGACGCCTGGTACTTTGCCACCCAGGTGAAGAAATCTGCCGCCGGCATCGGCCGCGCGATGTGATAGCCCTGCGCCAGATCGCAGCCCATGTCCTTCAGCTTGCGCAGGGTGATGGCGTCCTCGATGCCCTCGGCCACCACTTCCATGCTCAGGTTGTGGCCCATGGTCAGGGTGGTGTGCACGATGACCTGATCGTCATTGTTTTTCACCATCTCCATCACGAAACTGCGGTCGATCTTGATTTCGTCCACCGGCAGCTGTTTCAGATACGACAGCGATGAATAACCCGTGCCGAAATCGTCGATGGACAGGCGGATGCCCTGGCCATTCAGTTCCGTCATCACCCGCAGCGCGTCTTCCGGATCGGTCATCACAGCGGTTTCCGTCAGCTCCATGATGATGCGTTTCAGGGAAATATCGGCCTCATTTGCCAGTCGCGCCACTTCGCGCACGAAATGCGGGTCCTGCAGGTTGCGGGCGGATATGTTGATCGACAGATGAATGTCGATGCCCTGGCTTTCCAGGCTGTGCTTGAACGCAAAGGCGTGCTTGCAGATCCAGTAGGTGAGCGGATGAATCACGCCGGTACGTTCTGCCAGCGGAATGAATTCATCCGGTGGAATGAAACCGTACTCGGGATGAATCCAGCGGATCAGCACTTCCGCGCCGGCCACTGAAAAATCCTTCAGCGAAATCTGCGGCTGGAAATACAGCTGCAGCGAATTGTTTTCGATGGCATGGCGCAGCTCCCCCAGCAGGGACAGGCGGCGCGCATTGTAGGGATCGATTTCCGGCGAATACAGTGCCAGCTTCTGTTTGTTGCCGCTGGCTGCTTCCAGCGCAATGTGCGCGTTGCGCATCAGGTTTTCGCTGGTGGTGCCGTGATCCGGATAGTGGGCCAGGCCGCAGGTGGCGTCCACATCAAGGGTCAGGTTGTGGTATTCGAACGGTTTTTCCAGATCCTGCAGGAAGCGGTGAATCGGCTCCAGCAGGTCCTTGCCGGACGGGCCCTGCAGCAGCAGCGCGAATGTGACGCCTTCCACGCCGGCGACGAAATGGTTGCGGTCCGGCGTGTTTTCAATGGCAATGGCGCCGGGCATGTCGCGGCTGAGCAGGCTCAGGCGTTCGGTAATGATGCGCAGGATGGCGTCACCGTTGCTGTGGCCCAGGGTTTTGTTGAATTCGTGAAAATTGTTCAGGCTCACCAGCAGCAGGCTGAACTGCAGGTTGTCCTGCTCGACGGTGATCAGGTTATCCAGTGCATTGCGCAGGAAGTTGCGGTTGGGCAGGCCGGTGGTGCGGTTGTGCAGCGCGCGGTGGATCAGGCGATCCTCGGCTTCCTTCAGGCGCAGGATGGCTTTGTTCTGTTCCTGCAATGCCTGGTATTTTTCCTTGCGCTCGCGGTTGATGCGATCCGCCAGACCCAGCGACAGCAGCAGCACTTCCGCTGCCGAACCGATCATCATGCCGTTGGTGGTGAGGACGTTGCTGGGCAGCAATCCCAGCAGCGTGGCGGTGAACATCAGTGCGCCCGCCAGGAACAGGCCCCACGCCAGCAGGAAGAAACCGGCCTGGCGTGAACCCCGGCGCCAGCAGAGATAGACGATGAACGGGGCGGAAAATACCGTCAGTCCGCAGTAGGCGACAATTTCCAGGCTGAGGAAGCGATCGCTGAGAATCCGCGCCATCACCAGCAGTACACCCAGACCGATGATGGCGTTGGTGAAGGGATTCATCCAGCTGCCATAGCGTTCAAACTTGATGAAGTTGCGGGCAAACATCACGCCGCTGATGACCGCGCCGATGGCCACCAGCTGGGTGACATACTGGTTCAGCCAGGGCTGGTCGGGCCACAGGAACAGGTAACCGTAGCCGGTGAAGGACTGGATGGTGAGGATGGTGAAGCAGATATAGACGATGTAATAAAAATAGGAGCGGTTGCCCACACTGAACAGCAGAAAGAAGTTGTAGATGATCATGGCGATCATGATGCCGAAATAGATGCCCATCATGTGGTTGGACGCCGTTTCGGCCAGGAAAAATGCGGCGGGCGTGGACAGGCTCATCGGTGCCTGCACCGCACCGCCCTTGCGCATGATGTTGACGTAGATATCCAGCGTTTCGCCCGGCTGTATTTGCAGGGGCTGGACGAAAAAGCGGTGCCGCATGGGGCGTTCGGCCATGGGAACGGAGTAGCCGATACGGAAAGGCGGATCGGCTTTGCCTTTCCGCACCGGATGAATGTCGACGCGATCGAGCAGTGGATATTTCAGTTGCAGCAGCCAGACCAGATTGTCGTGGAGATCGGCGGTGGGTTGCACCCGCAGATGCAGCCAGACCGAATCGTCTGTGTGACCCAGGTTAAGCACGTCCTGCTGCAGGGGCGTGAAGGCGGGGGCGTCCGGCCGCAGCAGATCGTTCATGCGTATGCTGTCATCCGGGTCCAGCAGGATTTCCAGGTGCCTGGCTTCAATGAGGTGGTCATCGGCGAGGTCGTTGACGAGGATGGATTCCAGTGCAAAAGCAGGGGCAACAGCCGTCAGTAGCCAGGTCAGGGCCAGCAAGGGGAGAAGTCGACGCGTGCGGGGTGTCAGACGCACAAGCGGACCACGCCTATCAAGGTACATCATCAACCTTGAAGCAGAAGTGCAAGTCATTGATTGTTTCTTTTGGGCTCGAAGATTCCGGTTTAGTCAGTATAGACGGTCAATCCGGTTGGCAATGGCGGGGGCGAAGAGGGGCGGGGCCAGCAGGCGGGATTCGAGCTTCCCGCCTGCAAAACAAGTTAGTTTTTGGGGCGGGCATCTACCATGATGGAGCGGATCAGCGCTTCGTTGCGCTGGACCGCCGCTTTGTCGGCGGGTGGAACTTTCTGAGCCACATCAATCATCTGGTTGCCCAGACCCATCAACTGCTGCATCTGCGCTTTTTGCTGCGGGGTGAGGTTGGGGTTGTTCTGCATGCCTTGCAAGGCCAGTTGCATGCGGGCGCGCTGGTCAGCGGTGATGTTGCCGTTCCCTGTTCTGTCCAGCTGTACGGCCATGGTGGCAGCCATGATGCGGTCGCCCTGACCGGCCCAGTCCAGCGGGTTCTTGTAGTTGTGCTTGCTCAGCACGCCGGCGAAATCGGAATAGATGGGTTGGCCCTGCATGCGGGTGATGGCGGTGGTGAACAGGTTGGCCATGTCGGGCGTAACGGGTTCATTCATGAATTCCAGGTCTTTCCTGTCCTTCTCGTTGCAGAAGGCGAGCACGTCCTTGTAGGCGCCGATCCATTGCTGGATGCTCTGGTCGGTGAGTTCGGTGGCGAGCGCGGAAGTGGACAGCAGCAGGGCGGCGAACAGGGTGGTGAGGAGGCGGGTCAGGCGGTGCATGGCAGGCTCCGTTGCG
>JBMOPR010000085.1:0-4006 GCA_049323075.1 Pseudomonadota bacterium | reverse complement strand
GCATGGTCGGACCGCTTGCCACTGCTCCACAGCGGCGACTGCCCCTTGCGCTGCCCCGCCGCCATCGCCCTGCTCAGCCACACCACACTGCGTACGCCGAAGCGCGCCACGCTGAAACGGCGACTGCGTTCATCCAGCGGACCCACCTGATGGGCCAGCACCGAAAACGGATAGGCCTTGTGGCGCGGCTCCACCCCCTGCGACACACACAGCCGGTCCACCGCCCGGCTCACCTCCGCCATGGACTGACGCTGGCGGATCAGCCGCAAAATCAGATCCCGGTGCGCCGCCAGATCGTCCATCAACTGGTCCAGCATCGGATTGTGGCCAAGGCAGCCCGAATAGCCGATGTCCGCCACCGCACCACCCTGCACCGGAGCGCAGTCGAGGATGTAGGGCATGTTCTCCTCCAGCCGGCGCGACGACGGGAAGAAACGCGGGTTGAACCCACTAAAGCCGCGAAAGGCGGTGCGATCGCCGAACCAGGCGAAGGGCTGGTGAAACCAGTCGTCCACCCCGTGATCCAGCAGCCAGACCTTCATCTTCTGCGCCACCTGCTTTTCCGTCACCCCCGGCTGCAGTTCCCGCGCCACCGTCTCGGCGCAATCGTAGGCCAGCCGCTGCAGCGCCTTGAACCGGGCCAGATCCACCCCCGGCAACACCTCTGTCGTACTGTTCATTGGAATCCCTCTGAGTCAAAAGGCCGAGCCGGCCAAATATCATGTTACCCAAAAGTAACATCGACATAACTTACCACCGGGTAATAAACTGTCAAGCAAAGTTGAACGGCAGCAGGCAACGGAGCCACCCCATGAGCAAGACGCAGCATCCAAAAAAAGAAGAAAAACAAGGCTCCCGGCGCATTCCCCGGCCGCAGCGCGAACTGCAGATGCTGGAGGCCGCCGCCGTGGAATTCGGCCGCAAGGGCTTCGACGCCACCTCGATGGACGACATCGCCGCCGCCTGCGGCGTCACCAAACCCATGCTCTACAACTATTTCGGCTCGAAGGACGGGCTGTACGCCGCCATGATCAACCAGGCCGGCAGCCATCTGGTGAAATCCATCATCGCGTTGCGGGAACTGACCGATCCGGTGCAGCGCCTGCACGGCGCCATGGGCGTGTTCCTGGAATTTGTGGAGCGCTATCGCGACAGCTGGCGCATGGTGTTTTCGGGCAAGGGGTTTTCAGGAAAGGGATCTTCAGGACAGGACCAGCAGGGCAGCATCGCCGGCTACCGCCAGCAGATTCTGATCGGCACGCTGTACACCCTCGGCCAGTTGCGACCCGCCGGCACCAGCGGCGAGGCGGCGCGGCAGCATATGGAACCCTATGCCTGGGGATTGCTGGGCGCGGGGGAATCCATCGCGCAGTGGTGGCTGGCGACGCCGGGCATCGGCATCGAGCAGGCCCGGGCGGCCATCAGCAAGATGATCGACGCCACCGTGGTGCTGGCGCGGGCGGAACTGCTGGCGGCGGATCTGCCGACCGGAAAGTCTGAAGGGAAGTCAGAAGGGAAACCGAAAGAGAAATCAGCCGGCACCTGAAACAGGTACCGGCACAAAGTCAGGACTGGCTCATCAGAAAACCAGGGCACCTCTAAAAACGTCAGCCGAAAATCACCATATTCTGCCGGCCCAGCACCACAGGCTGCCCTTGCGGCCCCCACAGCACCAGCGACTGGCTGGTGTAACCATCCCCCGCCGCCGACATTTCCGCGTCCACCCGCCAGCCTTCCAGCGGCAGGCCGGTCATCTGATCGGTGAGGAATTCCAGCATCCAGGTCATGGAGCTGCCGGGTGCGGGTGTTGTCATGAACGACAGCGCCACGGGGGGAATGTAATCCGCCAGCGCAATCACATGGGCCTCGGTGGACGCCGTTTCACCGGGCATGCCCAGCATGAGCACCGCCTGGGTATCGTTGCCGCCCTTGAAGGGCAGCCCGCCCCGCAGCCAGCTGGCCGAGAAATGCTGGGTGAACGTGGGCGATGCACCGGGCCGGTAGCGGAAATGGAAGGGATTGGACGCCGGCGCCGGCGGCATGACAGGCAGCAGGCTCACCACCGACGGCCGCGCGCTGCCGAAGACCCCCATCACCACCGCCAGCGTGTCGGCCTGCTCGTCATCGCCGTCCAGCAGACGGGCTTCCACGTGGGTGGCGCTCTTGCCCTGGCGCAGGATGCGGGCCCGGGCGTACACCCGGCTGGACGACGGCGGCGCAATGAACGTGGTCTGCAGCGTCCGCACCGGCACGGTAGGCACCAGGGTACGCATGGCCAGCAGGGTCAGCACCGTCTGCAGACCACCGAACACCGCCCGGCCCTGCTTCCAGTCGTCCGGCACCGTCAGCGCCACAACGCCTTCACCCAGGGTTTCCACCTGGCCCAGCAAATCTGAAAACTGCATGTTGATTCTCCCGCTGTTCAACCCCTCATCAATAACGCGGCCACTTTAACAGAGCCATCAACGGATGGCCGATAGGGAAACTGGCCAACACCGCGGCGCGAAAAGCGCCAGCGGATCACATCAGCGTCGCCAGTTCCTCGCCCTCCGGCAGGCCCGACTGGGCGCACTCGGTGCACTTGCTCCACTGGCACTTCACAGTCTGCTCCAGCAACTGGCGCATCCAGATCAGGCCCGGGTCACGGTCGTGGCGGGTGTGCCAGATCAGGTAGATGGGCGTGGGGTCCACGTCGATGGGGGGCTCGGTCAGCCAGAGCTGCGAGCGGAACTGGGTACCGCCCGCCACCGTGTGCGGCACCACGGCAATCAGGTCGCTGTGGGTGAGCAGCTTGGGCACGGCGGAAAAATGGTTCACCGTCACCGCCACCCGCCGGTGCAGACCCTGCCGCTGCAGCGCCTGGTCGACGAAGCCCACGGTATCGCCGGACGTGGTCACCAGCAGGTGCCGCGCCGCCAGATAGTCATCCAGGCTCACCGGCCGGCCCGCCAGGGGATGGTCCTTGCGCATGGCCAGAATGTAACGGCTCTCGAACAGCCAGATGGAACGCAGGCTGCGGTCATGCTGGGTCATGGGGCCCAGGGCCAGATCCACGTTGGCCTCACGCAGCTGGTTGACGGCGCCGTCCATGGTGAACGGCACCGTGTAGAGATCCACATGGGGCGCCACCCGCGCCACCTCGGACGTGAGCGGCAGCCAGTACAGGTCCACCGAGGCATCCCCCATGGCGATGCGGAACTTGCGCCGGGACTGGGCCGGATCGAACGCACCGGCGTCCACCGCGCTGGACAGGTCGTGCATGGGGCCGCGCACCTGCTCCCACAGGCTGAGGGCAAAGGCCGTGGGCTCGATCTGGCGCCCCTTCTTCACGAACAGCGGGTCGTTCCAGATTTCCCGCATCCGCGACACGGCGTTGGACACCGCCGGCTGTGTCATGGCCAGCCGGTCGGCGGCCCGGGTCACCGAGCCTTCGGTCATGATGGCGTCGAATACATACAGCAGGGTGAGTTCCTGGTTCTTCACGGCGATCTCCCGGGTCAGGTCAGGCAAAATCAAACGTCAGGTGATAACCAGACGTCAGCTGGTCATCCAATCGGGTGTTACTCGGCAGCCGTTCCATCACATCGGGTGATGTCGTCTATATCGGCTGTCAATTTGAGTTCAGCCTGGCCGGCGCCCATTGTGGTGAAAACCGCAGCAATCACCCAACGGGAGGTACCCACCATGAGCGATCACATCCGCACCCTCAACGACACCGACTTCAGCCAGACCGTGCAGCAGGCCAGCCAGCCACTGCTGGTGGACTTCTGGGCCGACTGGTGCGGCCCCTGCCACGCCATCGCGCCGGTACTGGATGAACTGGCCCGCGACCTCAACGGCAAAGTCACCTTTGCCAAGGTCAACGTAGACCAGAATCCCGAAACCACTGCCCGGTTCGGCATCCGCAGCATTCCCGCCCTGTTCCTGTTCAAGGATGGCCAGGCGGTGGCACGGCATGCGGGCGTGGCGTCGTACAAGGAACTGAAATCCTTTATCACCGGCGCTC
>JBMOPR010000084.1:0-4006 GCA_049323075.1 Pseudomonadota bacterium | reverse complement strand
GCAGCCGCGCCGCGGTCGCACGGACGCCGACCGCAACTGCATTTCCAACGTGCGGCCGCAGGGGCTGGATTACGCTGCCGCCGCGCAGACCTGTGCTTATCTCATTGCGGGTGCCTTCAAGGCCGGTCTCAGCGGCGTGCAGCTGAAAGACCAGTCCCGCGTGCTGGAAAACACTGCCATCAACGCCATTCCCTTCCTGACCAACCATCAATCCTGAGTGATCCTGGCGACGGCCTGTTACACTGTTGTGCAGTAGTCGGGGCGCTCCCGGTGGCTGGCGAACCAGCCTGCCCCGTCGTGGTCTGACAATTTCCATATTGATTGCACCTTTGCATGCTGTGATGTCCTGCAAAGCCGGTGACAGAAAGGTTTATTGGATGATGAAGGGTCTGAAAAGGCCGCATTTTTTCAGGTCGGTTGCCCTGCCGCTGGTATTGACACTGGCGGTGTCCGGCTGCGCCCATCAGACGCCTGACCCCGGTCCCCAAGAGCAGTTGCCCGAGCGCTTCAGCCGCAGCGGCGACGTTGTGCTGCCGGCGCAGTTCTGGCAGGCATTTGCGGACGCCGAACTGGATGCCCTGGTGCAGCAGGCGTTGCAGCAGAATCATTCCCTGCGTGCCACAGCTGAAACCCTGGTGCAGGCGCGGGCGGTGTTGCGGCAGCGCGATGCGGCGCGCTGGCCCAGCGTGGACATGAACCTGTCGGCCCAGCGCATTCGCGGCGATTCCGCCAATGCCGGCGATATTTATTCCGGTGGACTGGCGGCATCGTACGAACTGGATCTGTGGGGCCGGGTGAGCTCGGCGGCGGATGCCGCGGAATTCGATCTGCTGGCGACGGAAGAGGCGATTCAGGCCGCCCGCATTTCCCTGGCGGCGGAAGTGACCTCGGTCTGGTATCAGCTGGTGGGCCAGCGCAGCCTGCAGACTCTGCAACTGCAGCAGATCGACGCCAACGAAAAAGTATTGCAGCTGATTACCGCGCGGTTTCAGCAAGGCCTTTCCGATGCGGCGGATGTGCTGCGGCAAAAGGTGTTGCTGGAGCAGAACCACGCGGCCCTGGCGGATTACAACGCCAATATCGCCGTGCTGGAACATGCGCTGGCGGTGCTGACCGGTGCCGTTGCCGGCACCGCGCAGTTTCCGGACCAGGCCATCCTGGCGGAATTGCCGCCGCTGCCGGACACGGGGCTCACGGCCGACTGGCTGCAGAACCGCCCCGATATCCGCCAGGCGTTTTATGGCCTGCAGGCGGCCGATGCGCGGCTGGCTGTCGCGGTGGCGGAACGTTATCCCCGCATCGATCTGACTGCCTCGGTCACCAGCGCTTCCACGTCTGCCTCCAGCCTGTTCGACGACTGGTTCGACACCCTGGCCGCCAACGCCCTCTTGCCCCTGTTCGACGCCGGCGCCCGCAAGGCCGAAGTCACCCGCAACGAATCCCTGTTCCGCCAGCAGTTCGAACGCTATCAGCAGACGGTGTTGCAGGCGGTGGCGGAAGTGGAGGATGCCCTGACCCGGGAATCCTACCAGCAGACCCGCATCCAGCATCTGCAGAACAAGCTGGAACTGAACAATCAGGTGGTGCAGCGTCTGGGCCTGCGCTACCGGTCCGGCAACGTGGATTATCTGGACGTACTGCAGGCCCTGGTGGACAAGCAGCAGACGGAGCAGGATCTGGTAACTGCACGGCAGCAGCGCACGGGGTACCGTATTGCCCTGGCGCGGGCGCTGGCGACCGGCTGGGTGGAAGCGGATTCTTCGCAGGGCTCTTCTCAAGACCCTTCACAAAACCAGGCCACGTCACCGAATTGAATGTGAGTAATGAGTGAAAACCCGATGAATCAGAAGCTCGATCTGGAGCCGAACCAGGCCACCTCCCTGACCGGCACCGAACCGGCGTTCTCCGGTGCGGAGACGCCCCGGCCCCTGTGGCTGCGCTTTGGGCTGCCGCTGCTGGTGCTGGTTGTGGCGGTGCTGGTGACCTGGCAGCTGATGTCCAGTTCGCCCAAGGCGGCCCGTGCGCACAAGGAACGGGAGGCCCGGCTGGTGGAAACCATCGCCGTCACCCAGGCGGATACCCTGGTTCCGGTGCAAGCCTGGGGCGAAGTGAAACCAGCCCGATCAATCACTCTCAAGGCGCAGGTAAGCGGTATCGTAAAGACGCTGGAAGCGCGGGAGCCTGGCACCTTCTTCCGCCAGGGCGACACGCTGCTGCAGCTGGATACCACCGATTACGAACTGGCCCTGGCGCAGCGTCGCAGCGAACTGGAACAGGCGCTGGCGAATCTGGAGATCGAGCAGGGCAATCAGGCGGTGGCGCTCAGCGAATACGAGTTGCTGGGTACCCAGGCCTCGGCGGCGGAGAAAAAACGCATGCTGCGCGGGCCGCAGTTGCAGTCGGCCAATGCCCAGGTGGCTGCAGCCCGCGCAGCGGTTGAGGAGGCCCGTACCCAGTTGGCCCGCACCACCGTGACCGCGCCGTTCGAGGCGGTATTGCAGGAGCGCCATGTGGATGTTGGCAGCCATGTCACCATCAGCGGCAACCTGCTTGAACTGGTGGGCGCCGAAGCCGCGTGGCTGGAAGTGGCAGTGCCGGTGACGCAGTTGCGCTGGATTCGTTTTCCTGGTGCCGGCAGCATGGGTTCCACCGTGAAAATTTTCTACGACCAGGTGTGGGCACCGCAGCAGATGCGCACCGGCCGGGTGATCCGTCTGCTCAGCCAGCTGGAGGAAAACGGCCGCATGGCGCGGGTTCTGGTGCAGGTGGAGGATCCCTTTGCCCGCACTGATGCGAATCGTGACCAGCCGCGCCTGATGCTGGGTTCTTTCGTGCGCACTGAAATCGAAGGTATCCCGGTGCAACAGGCAGTGGTGATTCCCCGCGCGCTACTGCGCGAAAACGACACGGTCTGGATACTGAAGGACGGCAACACACTGGAAATCCGCGCCGTCACCGTGGCTTACCGCGATCAGGAAAACGTGTTCATCGCGGAAGGCATTAGGGCCGGTGAGCAGGTTATTTCGTCTGCCCTGTCCACTGCCACTGATGGCATGCCGGTGCGCGTGAAAAACCTGCCGGCCGGGGAGCGCGCGCCATGAGCCGGGTTCGGCAGGGTATCAAGCGCGGGCCCGTAGCCTGGATGGTGCACAACCGCGTCACGCCGAACCTGCTGATGCTGGTGCTGCTGGTGGGCGGCCTGCTGATGTCGCTGCAGATCAAGAAGGAAGTGTTTCCCGAATTCCAGATGGACCTGGTCACGGTCACCGTGGCGCTGCCCGGTGCCAGCCCCGAGGAAGTGGAGCAGGGCGTGGTGCTGGCCATCGAGGAAGGCGTGCGCGGGCTGGAAGGCGTGGAGGAGGTGGTGTCCACCGCCGCTGAAAGCCTGGCCACGGTGATGATCGAGCTGCAGTCCGGTGTTGACCGACAGAAGGCGTATCAGGATATCCAGCAGGCAGTGGATCGCATCACCACCTTTCCTGACGATGCGGAAAGACCACAGATCTCTCTCAACAACCGCCGCCGCGAAGTGCTGGAAGTGCAGTTGCACGGCAATGTCAGCGAGCAGGTGCTGCGGGCTGCGGCGGAACAGGTGCGCGAGCGGCTGCTGGCGGATCGCGACCTGACCCAGATCGATCTGCTGGGTGCGCGCGAGATGGAAATTCACGTGGAAATTCCGGCCGCAACCCTGCGCGCCCATGGCCTGACCCTGGGGCAGGTGGCGCAGACCATTGGTGATTCCGCGCTGGATCGCTCGGGCGGCAAGATTGAAACCCGCGGCGGCGAGATCCTGCTGCGGGTGCAGGAGCGCAAGGATTTTGCCCGCGAATTTGCCGCTATTCCACTGCGGGTGGACGGTAATGGCAGCGTGTTGCGACTGGGCGATGTTGCCACCGTGCGCGAAGGTTTTGCCGACACCAACATCTCCGCCACCTTCAACAACCAGCCCACCATCAACCTGATGATCTACCGCGCCGGCGAGCAGACACCGATGAGTGTGTCCGAC
>JBMOPR010000083.1:2366-4010 GCA_049323075.1 Pseudomonadota bacterium | reverse complement strand
TGCGCCAGCTGGAAAACACCTGTCGCTGGCTGACGGTGATGGCGTCCGGGCGTGAAGTGCTGATCGGCGATCTGCCGCCGGAGCTGCAGGAAAGCGCCGGTTCGCAGGATGCATCATCCAACTGGGAACAGGCCCTGCGCACCTGGGCGGATCAGGCTCTGAGCCGTGGCCACCGCAGCCTGCTGGACAAAGCCGTGCCGGCCTTTGAACGCATCATGATTGAAACCGCGCTGAAGCACACTGCCGGCCGCCGTCGCGACGCCGCCGAACTGCTGGGCTGGGGCCGCAACACCCTGACCCGCAAGATCAAGGAACTGGGCATGAACGGCGGCAATCACGACGACGACGAGGAAACGGACGACTGAGAAGCGGATGTCTTGAAAAGCGAATGTCTTATAAAGAGTTCCGAGGGGGAAGTACCGGCGCCTGTCGCGGGCGCCGGCTGCAACACTCTGGCGGGAAGGCAACGGATGCTGCCCGCCAGCCATTCCGGTTCCATCAATTCATTTCCAGCTGCTCCACCTGACTCAGCAGCCCATTCAGCTGCGAGGTGGAAATGCGCAGGCTGTCGGGCCAGCTGAAGCCGATGATGCGCTGTCCGGTCAGACTGTCGGCAAAGCCGATGTCGACACCCGGCGCCAGCAGATGACGGTAATCCACGGTCACCTCTGCGCCCGCCGGCAGATCCTTCAGTGCGAAGATGAAGCCCAGGTGCCACAGGCCGGTGGCATCGAACGCGTGGTTGACGTAGCACTCGTCTGGCCAGTCCGGCGATACGGTGCAGTGATCCTCGAACCAGCGGATGGAGCTGTCCAGGTGGTGGTCATTGGATTCGTCCAGCAGGTTCTGCAGGGTGACGGTGGTCTGGATCTTGGAGGGCGCGATGAGGATTTTCCCGGCAGGAATGGCTTCCTTGAGGAACAGGCCCTTGCCAGCGTTGGGGATCAGGGACGTTTCGACGAAATAGGGAACGCAGATCATGAAGGGCTCCTTTACCCTGCGATGTTGGCGAAAGGGTAGAGCCTGACGCGCCGGACTGCAATCCGGGGACGCGATTTTCTGGGTGAAACCTGGGCCGGCGCTCGTCCTGCCTATCAAGACACGCGGGTGAATACCTCCCTGTACGCTCGACAGCAGCCCTTCGGGGCCGGCCACTCGCAAATATGCTCGCGGCGTTCACAGCTGAAAAAGCATGCTTTTTCGGGCGCTGTTCACCCCCTGCTGCTGACGGTCTTGATAGGCAGGACGAACGCCGGCCCAGTCTTATCTGTCAAAACGCCTTTTCCACCAGCTTGTCCGGCAGCAGCGGCATAACGCGGCCCAGCACCGCCCAGGGCATGGCGGGCACGATGATGTTCGAGGTGCCTTTGACAATACCGCTGACGATATCGTGGGCGGCCTTCTCCGCGCTGATCACGAACGGGTACTTCTCCATGTTGCGCACCAGCTCGGTTTTCACGAAGCCCGGGTGCACGGCGATCACGTTGATCCCGTGCTTTTTCAGTTCGATGCGGGTGGCGTCGAGGTAGTTGCTGAAACCGGCTTTCGACGCGGAATAGGCGGCGCTGCCGGGAATGCCCTTGAACGCCGACACCGACGAGATGCCGACGATGACGCCCCTGCCCTGCTCGCGCGTTCCTTGCT
>JBMOPR010000083.1:0-2356 GCA_049323075.1 Pseudomonadota bacterium | reverse complement strand
GTGGCCATGCCGCCGATCAGGTTCACCTGGATCACCCGGATGTCCTGCTGGAAATCCCCCGCGCCGGTCTTGTTGACGCCGGTGATGCCCGCGTTGGCCACCACGCAGTCCAGGCTGCCCAGGCGCTTTTTCGCGTCCTGCAGAGCCGGCAGGATTGCATCCACGTCGGCCACGTCCAGTGCAATGGTTTCCACTTTCACTGCGGGAAAGCGGGCTTTCAGATCCGCTGCGATATCCACCAGCACATCCATGCGCCGCGCCAGCAGCGCCAGATGTACGCCCCGGCTGGCGAATTCATACGCCAACGCCTTGCCGATCCCCGAGGAAGCCCCGGTAATTGCCACCGATCCGACCATAACACACCCTTTGTTGTTGTCATCGACGCGGGAAGAGTAGACAAGGCCGCCCGCCTTTCCCTTGGCAGGCATGATGGTGGGCACGGGCGCGGGAATCAATCAGAAAGCTTGCAATACCGGGTCTGGCCCGCTGCGTTCTCGATATAGCCCACCGGTTCGATGTCGATGGTGACACCGGCGCCGGCCTTGCCGCCGCCCCCTCCACCCAGTTTCTGGCCCAGCAACCGCGTGCCGGCGGACTGCGCGATGTCGCCACCGCCCTGGCCTTCGGCTGCGCTGGCCAGCTGGATGCGGATGCGGGCGACGGGAATGATCTGGGTGTCGCCGGCTTTGATCGGTTCACCAAACACGGCCCGGGCACCGCCCAGGCTTTCGATGCTTTTGGTGATGCTGGCGGCGAGGTTGTCGCTGAGTATGGTGGTTATGTTCATATGGACGCCTTGCGAATGCGACGGGCCCGATGCACGTCTGGCACCAGCATGCCCGCGGGGCCAGCAGGCAACAATCCCGAACCGCCAACGGTATTGATCAGGGTCAGGATTGACGGCGGTTGCGCTGCGGCATCAGCAAACCGCCCAGCGTAAGCAGTGCAAACAGGGCACCGGCCATGAAAGTGGCCGGCGCGCCGAAGCCGGACCAGAGACCGCCCGCCAGGGCGCTGGCCAGCAGCAGTGCCACGCCACTTACCAGATTGAAGATGCCGAAGGCCGTGCCGCGCAGGTCCGCCGGCGCGCGATCGGCCACCAGCTTGGCCAGCAGACCCTGGGTGAGTGCCATGTGCAGACCCCAGCAGGCCGATCCGGCCAGAGTGACGAGCACCCCGGATGACAGCGCCAGCAACACGTCGGCCAGCACCAGACACAGCAGGCCAGCCACCAGCAGGGTGCGGCTGCCAATGCGATCCGACAGCGCCCCCGCCGGATAGGCGCCCAGCGCGTAGACAACATTCATCACGATCATCACCACCGGCACCCAGGCCAGTGCAAAACCGGTTTCGCTGGCACGCAGCACCAGAAAGGCTTCGCTGAAGCGCGCCAGCGTAAACAGCGCAGACAGCGCAATGACGTACCAGTACGCCCGCGGCAGACGCCGGGTGTCGCGCCAGTGCAGCGGTGCCCGCGGTGTGTCGTGGGCCGCTGAAGATTCCGGTTCCCGCACGAAGATGATCAGCAACGCCACCGTGACAAACGCGGGAATCACGGCGATCCACAGCACTTTCCGGATTTCATTTTCAAACAGCAGCATCAGCAGGATCGCCAGCAGCGGACCGAGGAATGCGCCGACGGAATCCAGCGACTGGCGCAGGCCATAGGCGGCACCGCGTTGTTCCGGTGGCGTGATGTCGGCCACCAGCGCGTCCCGTGGCGCGCCACGAATGCCCTTGCCGATGCGGTCGACAAAACGCGCGGCCATGATCCAGCCGATGGAACCGGCGAGTGGAAACACCGGTTTGGTGAACGCTGCCAGAGCGTACCCCAACACCAGCAGGAATTTGCGGCGGCGCACGAAATCGCTGAGCGCGCCGGAGAAGAGTTTGGTAATGGCTGCCGTGGCCTCGGCAATCCCTTCGATGATGCCCACCAGCGCCACCGACGCACCCAGCATGCCCACCATGTACAGCGGCAGCAGTGCGTGCACCAGTTCCGACGACATGTCCATGAACAGCGAGGCAAAACCCAGCGCCCAGACGCCGGTGGGCAGTGCGCGCAACCTGACAGTCGGTGTCATGAATTTCCCCTTGCGGTGCCGGACAGAAAAACGGGGCAGTCTTGCCAGACTTGCCCCGTATGCGAGCACCATTAAACCGGAAAAGCCCTTTTCCGATCAATAGTTCAATCGTCGTCTTCCCACTCGGAGAAATTGGGGATGTTCACGGTGTCATTGTCGAAGATGCCCTTTTCCGCCTTGGTATGACACGCATTGCAGTTGCTGAGGGACTGCACATCCGGGTTGTCCTTGATCATGCGCTTGGGACTCTCATGGTGCTTGCGCTTGATGTA
>JBMOPR010000082.1:3221-4013 GCA_049323075.1 Pseudomonadota bacterium | reverse complement strand
CAGTGCATCCACATCAAGTTCCTGCAGGAATGTGATAACGGGAAAGCGGCCGATGAATTCGGGAATCAGGCCGAACTTCTGCAGGTCATCCGGCTGCAGTGCCGATAGCAGTTCATTGACGGGCGGCGCTGCGTCAGTGGGTGAATTCAGAAAGCCAATGCTGGACTGGCGAGGCCGTATGCGATCCCGCACCAGTTCCTCCAGGCCGGGGAATGCGCCACCGACGATGAACAGGATGTTGCCGGTATCCACCGTCAGTTCCTCGCCACCGTCACGGCGCCGGCCGGATTTCGGCAATTTTAGCTCCGTGCCTTCCACGATTTTCAACAACGCCTGCTGCACGCCTTCGCCGGAAATATCGCGCACGGCGGTTGCACCACCGCCGCGCTTGGCCAGCTTGTCCACTTCATCGATGTAAACGATGCCCCATTGGGTCTGTTCTACGTCACCACCGGCCGCTTCCAGCAGACGCGCGATGATGCTGTCCACATCGTCGCCCACATAACCGGCCTGGGTCAGCGTGGTGGCGTCTGCCGCAGCGAACGGCACGCCCAGCACGCGGGCCAGACTGCGTACCAGCAATGTCTTGCCTGTGCCGGAGGGTCCGGCCAGCAGCACGTTGGATTTTTCCAGCTCCACGCTGCCCTGCTGCTGGCAGAATGGCTGCTGGCCCTGGTTCATCAGGCGCAGGTAATGATTGAAGACCGCCACCGCCAGGGTTTCCTTCGCCGCATCCTGGCCAATGACATATTCATCCAGATGCTGCTTGATGGCGGCGGGCGTACGCATCTC
>JBMOPR010000082.1:0-3211 GCA_049323075.1 Pseudomonadota bacterium | reverse complement strand
TGCCCACCACCTGGTAGGCCAGCTTGACGCAGGCTTCGCAGATGCGGCCCTCACTGCCGGAAATCAGTGGTACCTGCGGACTTTTTTCCACGCCGCAAAAGGAACAATGCAGTTTCTCTGTGTCAGCCATTGGCCACTCTCCCCCCGGTGGTTGATTCCGATGTTGCTTTCAGCAGGGCTTCCAGCCAGGCGCGCTGGTAGCGTGAACGCTGGCGCGCATCCAGTTGCTGACGCAGCGCCGGCAGAATTTCGTCGAAGGTGATTTCCCTGGCCGGATCGATGCTGTCGCACCACAGCAGATGAAAACCCAGCGGCGATTCGATCACGTCGCTCATCTGACCGGGATCAAGCCCAAACAGTACGGCTTCCAGTTCAGGATACAGATTCCCACGCGTTACATTGCCCAGCAGGCCGCCGTTGAGCGACGTGGGGCACTCCGAATGCTTGAGCGCCTGTTCGGCAAAGCGGTGGGGCTTGCGGTCGATACGGGCGGCAATGGTCTGAATCCGCTGCAGCGCTGTTTCGCGCTGGTTTTCCGGAAAATCAGGATTGATGGTGATCAGAATGTGGCGTGCAGTGCGAACTTCCGGCCGCTGGAATTCCTCGGGATGCATGTAATAGTAAAGTCTGGCATCGGTTTCGCTCACCGGTGCCACGGCGGCACTGATCTTGTCCAGCACCTGTTCCACCTGCAGCTCGCGCATGAGCGCCACCCGCAACGTTTCCTCATCAAGCCCAGCTTCCTGCAGCGCGGCATCCAGTTCTTCCGTCGTTGCGTACCGTTCACGAATACTGTTCAGCGCATCATCGATCCGGCTGTCGGCCACCACGACTCCGGCCGCGTCCATGCTGCCCAGCACGGCACTTTCGATCTGCCTCTTTTTCCGGGCGATGCGGGTGGCCTGTCGCCGCTGTTCGGTGTTCAGCGCCGCGGGCGTAGCCGCGAATTTCTGCTGTGCCACCTGTAGCAGGTGATAGGCGATGTCGGTATCAGCATTCATCTGCATGCACGGCCTCGGCATCCTCAGGAGAATCAACAGCCGGCAGCATCAGCGCTGTTTCCGGCACCTGCAGTACACGACCGTTGCCAAAATGTACGTGATACTGCACGCCGCCCGGTGCATCGCGCAGCACCTTTTCGATGCTGCCAGGCTGCCCGGCCGGCACCACTACTTCTCCCCGCAATGACAGCGCAACACGTGCCAGTACTTTGTCACTGTACTCATACAGACTGGGAATCCAGGGGGCGGAGGCGAGGATCAGTTCTTCCTGACGGCAGCCAATGGTGCGCCCGCTTTCCAGAAACATCACCCGGTAGATCAGCTGATCCTGCAGGTAAGTGCCCACGTCATACACGCAGCCCACCGAACCGCGCCGCACCAGCAATGCGCCTGTGGCCATGCCCGGATAGGTACCGTCATTGCGCACGTTGCGGATCAGCCGGACTTCATCACCGTATTCGTAGGCCGGGCGCATGGCTCAGCCCTCCAGCAGGCTTTCGAGCGACACAAACGTGGACTGCGGTTCATTCATGCGAAACACTTTGAACACCTTCTCAGTCTGCGCGTCGGAGGTGACGAAATCCTGATAGGCCTGTTCCAGCAGCACGCGATAAATCTTGCGGGTCGCTTCATCGCTGCTATCGTCCGGCACCACGCCTTTGCCCTTCTGCAGATAGTCGTGAAACCGCTGCATGATGTGCAGACGGTTGATATGCACCACGCTTGCGTTGTACTCCACGCCAAAATAATTCAGAAAATCCTCGGCGGAACTGAGTTCTTCCAGATCGTCGAACAGGGCAGTCTGGTTCATGGCCGTGCCTCCATCTTTTTGGGTTGGGCGGGAAACGGAATCACGTCGGCGTTATGCGAGCCCACGATCTCCAGCAGCAGGCGGGCACCCAGGCGATCGGAGGTATCCAGCTCCACCACTTTCTTCAGCATGGCCAGACCTTCCTCGAACCGGCCGACACGCAGATTCAGATAACCCGCCGCCTTGAGTGCGAACAGATAGAAGCGCACCATTCCGATGGAACTGAGAACGCCATTGGACAAAGACGTCATGGTGATTTCGCGCCACTGCGGCGGGAAATCGATGCGCGGCGCGACAACTGCCATGACATGGTGCGCGACTTCAATGGCCATGCCGTATCGGTGCTGGTAATAGTAAAATCGATATAGTCCGACCAGAACCGAAAGATTGTCGCGAGCCATCTGAAATGCTTCCAGCAGAAGGCGTTCGGCATTGCCGGTTCCATAGTTTTCGGCGGCGCGCCGGAGCAGGTTGTCGACCGTGGGCGATAACGGTTCATCGAAGTAGAGCATGTCACTTTTGAAGTCCTGCAAGTCCATGATGGTGAGTGCCTGTGGTGAATACTGGTGATGATTGCCTGGCGGCTTTTTAACTGAGCCGCGATGGTCACTGTGCCGCGATGGCGCCGCCGGGACAGTCCCGCGCGCAGATTTCGTTATCGGCATCGCATTCCTGGTAACGTATGGCCGGCGCAAACTCCGGCTTGTTGCTCACATCCGCCAGCCGGATTTCCAGCAGGTCGATGCGTTCCAGCAGACATGCAATGGCCTTGCCTACCGGATCAGGAATCAGGTGATGATCCAGATCGATGCCGTAGGGATTGAGGCGACCCGCTTCCCGCACGCGCACCACCTTGCCCGGAATACCCACCACGGTGCAGCCCATGGGCACGTCCTGCACCACAACGGAATTGGCCCCCACCCGCGCATTCGCACCCACCGTGATCGGGCCGAGAATTTTGGCGCCGGCGCCGACCAGTACGCCGTCGCCCAGCGTGGGGTGACGCTTGCCCTTGTTCCAGCTGGTGCCACCCAGGGTGACGCCGTGATACAGGGTGACATCGTCACCCACTTCGGCGGTTTCACCGATCACCACGCAGGCGCCGTGGTCGATGAAAAAACGCTGGCCGATGGTGGCGCCCGGGTGAATGTCGACATTGCTGGCCATGCGCGCAACGAACGACAGCAACCGCGCCAGATAACGCCAGCCACGCCGCCACAACCGGCTGCTGACGCGATAGGCCATGATGGCGTGCACGCCAGGATAGGTGGTAAGCACTTCAAGGGTCGTGCGGGCAGCGGGATCACGCTGGAACACGCAGCGGATGTCGTCACGCCATTCTTCCAGCAGCTTGATGGAGAAAATATCGCTGAAGAATTTCATCAGACACCTCCGGCTA
>JBMOPR010000081.1:0-4014 GCA_049323075.1 Pseudomonadota bacterium | reverse complement strand
AACCCATCGACCGGGTATCCAGACAGACCTTCCTGAAGTCGCGCATCAGATCCTGGGCGGCGATGCAGATTTTGCTGCCGTTGTCTTCACTATTCATTACCGCAACCATGGATGCCAAGCAGGCCAGAATCTGTTCCGCCTGCTGCAGCACATTTCCCATTTGCTCGCGCCTGCTTCTCAACTGGTTTTTCAGTGCGTGATGGGCGGACACTATATCTCTGAGCCTGATTTCCAGTAACGGAACCAGCATCCGCAGATCAAATTGACGTTCAGCAGCCAGTGGCTGTTGGTAGAGTTCGACTAGTTCCCGTATGGCTGCCAGCGTGGTCAGGCGATCCAGCATTGCGGACAAGGTCATGAGATTTTTGGCTTGCATGGAGAGTTTCCTGTTTGGGCGCTGCCTGTAGCGTCAGGGCAAGGTGTCATCTTAAAAGTCAATGGATTGTCAGCGCAAGGCGGCTGTCGGATGGCGTGGATAGCATGTTTCCGGCAAGCGGGAGGGTTCATCTCCTGTCATTCCCTGTCGTGATTTGCACATTGAGTCTTGACCCTGCCCCCAATCCGTCCGCTATCGTCGGAAATGGGGATTATTTTATATACGGAAACAGGGGGCTGTTGGAAATGCACGCGCGCTGGCTGATTCTTTTGCTGGGTTTTCTCTTCACCGCCAACAGCATGGCAGCCGTGCTGCCACCGCCGCCTCTGGAACGGCTGGAGGCATTCAAGGTCATCACCATCGAAGGCGAGGACATTCCCGCTGCGCTGGGCTCAACACTCAAAGACTTGTCCCTGGCGGCAATTGTCGACAACGTGATGGAGCCCGTGCCGTTCCAGATTGACCAGTACAACGAAGGCGGCGGCATTTATTTTGAAGGCTGGGACATCCCTCTGGCGGGCAACATCAAGTCATTTGATGCCGCCGATAAACTGCTGTTCCTCTACAAGGATGCAGGCCCGCGCCGGACCGCGCGCGACGTCTACGATGGCGAAGTGCTGGCCGAGATCATGCTGGAGGATGCGACCGGAGTAGCGCGCTATGTGTACCTGGTGAAAGGTTCCCGCCTGCGCTCCGACGAACAATACGTGCGTTACAGCTCGGAGCTCGGATTCGTGGAAACCGATTTCTACCAGATGCGTTACAACCCCGGCAATCACCTGAAATGGGATGACTTCCAGGCGACGGATTTTGTGGGAGAGCGGCCGCTGGATTCGATGAAACTGCGGCTGAACATGGGAGTGGTGACGTCGCTGGTGCCGCTGGAACTGAACAATGATGATCTGGTGGCGATTCCGAAGGGCGAACACATCGGTCCCATTCGCACCACCACCCAGCTCGACCTGACCATGTATTATCTGCAGGTGCCGATCATGCATCTGAGCATGCAGGTGCATCATTATCCCAAGAGTGTCATGTACGATGTGCGCGGCGTGATTCCGGCGTTCCGGCGCATGTTGATGGACAAGCCCTATCTGAACATGTCGCTGGATGCCAATCGCCTGCTGGGCTCCACGGTGCGCATGGCCAACGGGCCGAAAGAACCCGGTATTGTGGATGGCCGCATCAGTGCCATTGAAGAGCAGATGCGCAAAACGGCGTTTACGCCTGACGACAACTGGTTCTGGGTCAGCACGCTGCGCAATCTGGATGTGGTGGCGTTCCTGAATTATCTCGGGGATTTCAATGAGCCGGTTTCCCCTTACATCCAGGACGACCTGGACAAGGCAGATCCACCGGAAGTGTTTCTGGGCCAGCTGCCCAATCTGGGATACACCATCCACAGTTTTCCGAAACAGGGTTTCATGGGACTGGTGGTGAGTATCTATTTTGATGAAGGCATGAGTGGTGATCCTGAGGTCTTCACGAAGCAGCTGCGCACCGCGCCGGAGATCCAGGTCAGGCCCGTGCGGGTTTCAACGTGGGCGCCGCGGTGAGCAGGCGCCTCAATCAGCAGGCAGTTCAACGATAGTCAGCGCGCCAGCCGGTCATCCGATTTGACATGATTGATCTCCAGGTCATGCCGCAGCACGCCCGGCGCGCTTTCATACGCCGGGCGAATCGTATCGAGCAGGCCGGCACAGGCCAGATGGTCGGCGGGACGAACCTCGCCTTCGGTGTGGAAGGTAATCGTCACGTGTCCAATGGCGTCGGCGCTGGTGGTGTTGAGGCGGTAGCGCAGCGGTGTGCTGCTGCCCTGACGTCGGGTCCAGATCGAATCGTAGGCCACGTGCGATCCGAGTGTGCGGCGCACGATCAGTTGTTCGGGTGCTTCCTGCGTTTCGGAGCGTCCCCGTTTTGGACTGTCGTCGTGGCGGGGGCGTGCGGCCGAGAATTCGATAACGTCCTCTGCGCGGTCGTCGCCGAACACGGCTTCTGAAAGAGTGTGCAGGCCAGCGTCATAATAGCCCTCGACTGCTGCAACACGGGCGTTGATTGCCTGCGGCTTTTTGTCCTCGAGCCCCGCGTCAGCGGGCGCCGTCCACGGATGTGCGGGCACGTCCTCGACGTCCAGTTCCTCGATCAGTTCGACGTCGCGAATGTTGCGCGTGATCGACGCGAACGCGCGGTTGAAGCGCGTGATCAAACTGCTTTGAAAGCCACCGGTGCCGTGGAAGGTGGATGATCCCGCGCGACAGGCGGCCAGCAGATCCGCTTGTTGCGCATCAGCGTTATGCAACGCCGCCGGTGGCGCTGTGGACACCACATCGAAGCCCGTCCGCAGCAATCCGGTTACGCGTTCGGCTGCGGTGCCGGCGGCCAGTTCGGCGCTGGTGGGCAGGTAGATCACGCAGTCAGTGGCAGCCGGCGGCGCTTCGCTGGTTGGCAACACCGCGGCGAGGCTGAGATCAGTGCGTTTCTGAATACGCTGGGCGAGCAGGTCGGCCGCCGGGCCGGTGCCGAGAATGGCGACAGCAATGCGGTGTGTGCTCATGCTTCCTCCAGCCGGTAGCGGGGCGTGAGATCCGGGTTGACG
Organism: Pseudomonadota bacterium; assembly: GCA_049323075.1. Taxonomy (GTDB): domain Bacteria; phylum Pseudomonadota; class Gammaproteobacteria; order Pseudomonadales; family Ketobacteraceae; genus Ch67. The sequence goes on along the minus strand of JBMOPR010000081.1, from coordinate 1,042 downwards.
ACGCCAGGCGGCGCCGCGCACACGGCGGGAATGGAATCGAGGATGGCCTTGACCGAAATATCGGTGACGGCGGACCAGTCGGCCTTGAAGGAGTCGTCGTCGGGCGTGGAGCTCATTTCGATGCGGCCGGGTTTGCCTTCCAGCGTGATCAGGTGTCCGCCGGCCAGGCTGTTGGGATGATCCGGTCCCAGGTGCGCATTGCCTGCGCCGACGTGCCAGCATTCCTCGTTGGTCATGAACAGGCGATCGTCGATGTAGCCACGGTACGTCATGTGAATCGCGCCGACGCTGCCGGGTTTGATGACAGTGCCACCGGCTTTCACTTCGACACGGGCGGGCACCGGATAGACATGCCGCTCCACCCGCACCCGTTCAGGACCAGCGCCGAACAGTGCATGGGCGACATTGCCCAGCACGTCGTTGAAATAAAAATGCTGCATCAGTGCGATGGCGTGATTGGAATCGACATCGCTCAGCGCGGTGCCAAATCCCAGGCTCGACAGCCCGCCCCACATGCCATCGGGTGCGGCGGACAGATCGCCCACTTCCAGAAAACGCACTTCGTGGACTTCGTCCATCAGGCTCGCCAGTCGCAGCACCACCTGTTCCACCATCACGCCGGGATGCAGGCCGGTGCCGAACAGGGACGAACCTCCCTTGATGCACGCAGCCTGAAAACGCTCGCCGGACACGCGGCGCGGCAGCACGCGATCAATGATCCGGGAACTGAGCCGCTCGAGCACGGGATGCAGCGCCTGCCCAGGTTTGGAATCCACCGCCTGCATGATTTTGCGCAGCGCCCCCAGCGCCTGCTTTTCGTGGGGCTTGAAGATGGTGCCGGTGACTTTCATGTTGCCTACAGCGCGCAGCACAGACAGTGCCGGCTGGGATTCGGACAGCCAGTTGTGCATGGACGGATTGTGGTGCGATGCGCCGGACACCACGTTCTTGCCTGATGCGAGCAGATCGAGCACGTCGTAGTCCGAGCCTTTCAGCAGCGACGGCGTGGTCGGCGTGTGAATCACGCAGTCGGCATCCAGGG
>JBMOPR010000080.1:0-4023 GCA_049323075.1 Pseudomonadota bacterium | reverse complement strand
TTCGCCAGGAAATGGCCAACGCCAATCCCAATTTCAACAAGCTGGCGGCGGCCGTATCGTCAGATGTCAGCCTGTCGGGCGCGGTGCTGCAGATCATCAACTCACCCGCGTTCGGGGCACGCAGCAAGGTCACCTCGATCAACCATGCCTGCAACATGCTGGGACTGGTGCGGGTGGAAAAGGTGGTGCAGGCGGTGGCATTGCGCGGCGCCCTGTCCAAAGGCGTGTCGCTGGACCGGTTCTGGGACAGCGCCAATGAAATCGCCAACCTGTCCCGCATCCTGGCGCAGAAGCTGAGCGGTATTCCCGCCGACGACGCCTATACGCTGGGCCTGTTTCACGATTGCGGCATTCCCTTGCTGCTGCAGCATTTTCCCGATTACAAGCAGACCCTGATCGAAACCAATCGGACCAATGTCCAGCCCGCCACCTTGCTGGAAGACGAGCGCTTCGGTGTGAACCACACCCAGGTGGGGCACGAGGTGGCACTGCAGTGGTTCCTGCCGGAGAGCATTGCCGAAGCCATCCTGTATCACCACCAGGATCTGGCGACGCAGGACGAGGAGGATCAGCAGAACGATCAGGTGTATTCCCTGATCGGCATTCTGAAAATGGCGGAATTCATCAGCGCCACGCTGCGCAAGGCCTGGCGCAATGACGACAGCCACGAATGGAATGTGATTGGTCCGCGCGTGTTGCAGGTAATGGGCATCGATGAAGATGATTTCACTGAAGTCTGCGGTGAGGTCATGGAGGATTTTCGCGGTAGCTGATGGCCGCAGGGCTGGTATCATACCCATCCCTTCATTGTGGCGACGGCAACTGTGAACCACCCCAACTCCATTCTGAATCTGCGCCAGCAGACTCTGGCCCAATCTACCCGCACGTTTCGCGCCCGGGGCGGCAAGGTCGTTCGCTGCCCGGACTGCATCATGCCGCAGGGCGACTGCATTTGCGCCGACCGCCCGCGGGTCACCAGCACCAGCGCATTCTGCTTCCTGCTGTACCAGGGTGAAGCCTACAAGCCCAGCAACACCGGCCGCCTGATCTGCGATGTGGTGGCAGACAATCACGCCTTTCTGTGGGATCGCACCCGGCCCGATCCGGCCCTGCTGGCACTGCTGAAGGATCCCCGTTATGCGCCCGTGGTGGTGTTTCCCCATGAATATGCCGAAGCGGAGCGCTGTATCGCGCATCCGCGGCAGGTGCCGGCGGTGCTCGACGGGAAAAAGCCGCTGTTTGTGATGCTGGACGGCACCTGGCGCGAGGCGAAGAAAATGTTTCGCAGCCCCTATCTGGCGACGCTGCCGGTGCTGGGCATCCAGCCGCAGCAGGCGTCGGCGTATCTGATGCGGGATGCCGCGCTGTCACACCAGTTATGCACGGCCGAAGTGGGCATTGCCGTACTGCGATTGCTGCAGGACACCAATGCGGCGGATGCGCTGGCCGACTACTTCGCGCTGTTTTGCCGGCGCTATACCGTGGTGCGGCCGCATCTGCTGGAGAAGGTGCGCGCGACTAACGGTTTGCCAGTTCCCCAGGGATAGCGTTCTGGACCGGAATCACCCGCATCTCCGGCTGGGTGCGCAGCTGCTGCGCGACCTGGCCGGGTTCACCACCGAAATCCGCGCTGAAATAAATACTCGCCAGAATCCCGATGGACCCGCCTTCCGGCAAGTGATCGATACGATAACCCACACTGGGCAGCCGGCCCGGGAACATCTCGCCGTCTTCCTGCATGTGCAGATCATCCTGCAACAGCAGTGAGAACGGCTCATTGAAATCGCCGGCGTAATCCAGAAACGCCAGAATATCCAGATTGCGCTTGCTGCTGACCCAGACCCAGTTCTGCTCCCGGTTCATGCCTGCCTGCAGCATCGCGCTCTCCAGCTCGCCCATCTTGCCATCGACGGTCGCCGGCTGTTGCGGTCCGGTGGCCGTGCGCACCTGGGCGCCCAGCATGCTGTTGGCATCCACTTCCATGCTTACCGTAGGTTCCGCTGCAAACTGGCGCAGCATGCCGGGCATCACGCCGCGCACGTCGTAAATCACCGACTTGGGATAATGGTGAATCTGCAGACTGAAACGCACCACATGCACGCCCATGAAATGCACGTTGAAATCTGCCTGGGTGGTGGTGCGGATCGGGCCGATGATCGCCCCGGCTGGCGTCGCCACCATGTTGTCGTTGGTGAGGTCCATGCGCAGCTGCGGCAGCATCACGCCACCACTGACTTTCAGCTTCATGCTGTCCAGCGGCCGTTCGCCGACAAAGCCCGCGAACTGCAGATCGTCCCAGCGCAGGTGATTGTTGCCCTGGTAACGCAGGGAATAGAAATCCGTTTCCACCTGGCCCAGCTCCGCGCTGTAACGTACGTACTGCTCCTCGGAACGCAGGCGGGAATGGCGCAGCAGGTAAACGTGGCGCTCGACGCCGTCGCTGTCCGTCAGGGTGATGTCCGCCAGCACGGTGCCATCCACCGGGACATCGGACACACGGCGCGGCCCTGCATCCTTGTAGATGAACAGCAGCTTGTCGGTAGGATTGAGTCGGCCGGACGCACCGGCCAGCGGAATTTCCCAGCCATCGAACCAGGGCGCACCGCCCTCGCTGTACTGGTCGATCTGGAACGGCACCGGCTCCATGACATCATCGACAATGGCCGCCAGCGACAATTCCTCCAGCGGCACGCCGAGGGCCATGGGCAGGTCCTCGCCTTCCACCAGAATGGGTTTGTAGGCTTCGTTTTCAGAAAGCGGTGGCAAGGAGGAGGCGAGCGCGGTACCGGCCCAGCTCCACAGTAACAGGCAGAAAATTCGGAAGTAGTGCATATCCCGGGCGTCCCGGCCGCATAACGGTCATTTGTTGTTGTTTTGATGACAGCAAGACAACCGGGATGCTAGCACGACCAAATGGTCACCGAATTGGCAGAAAACGACAGGGCCTGACGCGCGAATCGGCAAGCCCCGGAGATTCAGGGCCGGTTGCGCCCCAGCTGATCGTGGCTGGACACCCACTGATCCGACACGATGGCAGAGGCCAGCGACAGCTCGCCGCACAGCACGGTGGCCGCGACGATCTCGGCGAATTTCTTCACCTTGTCCTTGCCGTAGCAGCCCAGCACATCCAGGCATTCCTTCTGCGTCGGCAGGCCGGTGCCACCGCCGTAGGTACCCACCACCAATGAGGGAATCGTCACCGCGAAATAGTAATCGCCGTTGTCCTTCAATTCGCTGTAGACGAAGCCGGCATGGGATTCCGCCACGTTCGCCACGTCCTGGCCACAGGCGATGAATATCGCGGTAATGCCGTTGGCGAAGTGCGCGCCATTGTTCACCGAGCCGCACATGATCGCACCCATGTTCGACAGCTGGCGTTGCTGGTGCAATTTTTCCGCCGTGGTGTGCATGACGTTTTTGATCAGGTCCGCCGGCAAGGTGACTTCCGCAATCACGCGTTTGCCGCGCGTGTTAAGGCTGTTGATGAAGGAATGTTTTTTGTCGGTGTCGAAATTCGCCGCCAGGCTGAAATGCTCCAGGCCGGGAATGCCCTGATCCAGCATCCACATGCAGGCGTGACGGGTGGCCTTGCTCACCATGTTCTGCCCGGCCGCATCACCGCAACTGTAATTGAAGCGCAGCCAGCGCATTTTCGCCGATGCATGCTGTTCGATTTCGATCAGCTTGCCACTGCGGGTGGTTTCCTCTGCCTTCGCTTTTATCTGTGCGAAATTGTGCGTCACCCAGTCACCGAAATCCCGCGCGGCACGCGCGTTGCTGAACACGAACACCGGCGCGCGCTGCATGGAATCCTTGATCACGGTGGTGCGAATACCACCCGCTTCCCGCGTCAATCGCATGCCGCGACTGTAACTTGCCACCAAAGTGCCTTCGGTTGTTGCCATGGGCACATAAAATTCGCCTTGCGCAAATTCACCGTTCACCAGCATCGGGCCAGCAAATCCCAACGGAATCTGCGCCACACCGGAAAAATTTTCGATATTGCCAGGCAGCACGGCCGGA
>JBMOPR010000079.1:0-4024 GCA_049323075.1 Pseudomonadota bacterium | reverse complement strand
GCAGTCGTCACTGGCGTCAGCCCATATCCGGAATTGGGGATTTCCAGTTTGCTCACCGGCCGCGTAAAGCAGAAGTTTGGCGGATTTCAGCCCCGCAGTGGGTGATAGTGGCAATACAAAACGGAATCCCGTGTGAATGGGCTCAAGCCCACTGCCACCAGCGTATACACCCATATGCAACAAATGGTCGGTTATCGTGCTGCCTGCGTGCCATATCCCGGTTTCAAAGCCAGCGTCCTGCGTCGAGGGCAAATTGAGCAACTCTGTATGGGGGGGCGCCTGAATGGTCTCTGGCGTGCTGGTTTTGGCCAGCGGCTTACTGCCCGCCCTCCACTCCACGATATTGGAAAAGGAATCATTGTCTTGGTCTGGATCCACATGATCTCGCAAGCCGTCGTCATCAAAATCCTTATAGCGCGGATCACCTTCATGCAGTGACAGATCATTCCAGAAGTTCTCGGCTGCACCGCTACTCCACACGCCTGCACGACAGCGGGTATAGTGGTCCGGATCGGTATCTTCCACCTGGATCTGCCATGTCTCCGGCTCCGGATCTTCAGCCTTCCATACTTTTCCCCGCACCTGAGTGGACGTATCTTTGTCTTCCCACTGTACGCGGAATTGATAACGGGTATTCAACTCGGGAACGACGCCGGTTTGCATTGGCCCCAGCGGTAGAGCTTTACCGGTGGCCGGATGTACTACCAGATGAAAAGCCGGATCGCTGACATCACTGCGGATACCGTAGTAGGTATCCTGATGTGGAAAACCGCTGGCAACTGTAATGCCGAACTGAGCGCTTTCCTGGGTTTTGCGCATATCACCGGTGAATTCGCAAATGCGATAGCTAGGCAGCGAACCCACCATATGTTCATGCACTTCAGCAGAGTCTGTGATATTGATGATCTCTGCGTCATTCTGGTCTTCAGGTGATCCGGTGACATAAAACTGGCCTTCTGACAGCTTCAACGGGTCGCCATTCTCTTCCCGCGTTTCCACCCACGCCGGCCTGTAAACCTCCAAACCCTCGTCGGCCACTTCTGCATCCGGTTCCAGCTTATTGATGTGCTTGAGCTCTATCTGGTCCCAGTAGCTCTGGCCATTGCTTCCCGCGCTCCAGACGCCAACCCGACAGTTCTGTGGCCGGTTCGCCGCAGCATCTTCTACATTAATTTGCCAGTAGCCCGGTTCCTCCTGGCCCTCCAGCCAGATCTTGGCCTTGATATAGGTCACCGGCGCGGTATGCTGCCATTGCACCCGAAAGTGCGTCCAGCTGCCCGCCGTCGGACGTTTCCAGGTGTTCCCGTATCCAGGCAAGCTCTTCGCTGGAGTTGAGTTGGAAGTAATTTCAAAGTAGCCGTTCCAAATGCTGTACAGCTTGTAATAGGTATTGCTATTCGGATAATCACTGCCGAAAGTGAGGCCTATTCCGGAGCCTGGCTCTCCCTGGTACATGCGGCCGCTGTACTCACAAGCCAGACCTTGTACTTGGTTACCCATAAAGTGGCTATGGGTGTCATACGCGGGATTAACCGCCCGCAAAACTGTCGCGCCCTGAAACGCCTCCACTGCAAATGCAGCCGGATCCTCCTCCAACGAGTTATGCTCTCCCGTGTCAAACCAGCCGGGAAGTTCTTCAACAGACTGAATATCCCCGTAAGCCAGCACGGATGGCAGCAGGAAGCAGGCAACTTTTAGAAAGTAACCAAGCAGTTTATGCCACTTCATGATTTATATTCCTTCCCACTGACCCCAATGTATTCATGTAATGGACATCGCACGCTGCTCAATGCAGTCAGCGTGAAAGCCGTTCATTGCCCATCTGACGGTTCGAGATATTCGATCTTACTTTTTTTGACCAGTCCTTCAGCCACCTTCTTGATCGCTGAGCGCAGCTGTCGCGATGCCAGGGTGGAACGGATTTCAGCACTGACTTCAGCCAACGGTTTGGCTGGAACCTTTCTGTAACCCGTCACCCGTACGATATGCGGAATGCCGCGAATCAAGATCACGCCCGAGGTCTCACCCGGCTTTAATGATTCAATTTGCTTTTCCAGTTGGGCGTCCAGCAGGCCCGAAGCCAATTCGCTGCGCTGATGGACCAACCCGTAACGTTGGCGCCAAGTCGCAGCTGAACGGGACCAATCCTGATTCGAGCGAAGGGATTCCAGATCGGCCAATAACTTGTCGCGTTTCGCTTCATCCGGCTTTTGCTCAGTGACCAGCAACTCGAACTGCTTGCGCTCACCACCGCCGAATTGTTCCGGATTTTCCTGGTAGTACTGCTCCACCATCGCCGTTGTTACTGGCTCGGGCACCGCATGCTCCTGCAGGTAGGCTTTGACGTATAATTCCTCGCGATAGGCATTCACCTTTCGCTCAATATCTATCTGCTCGTCAGAATCCATCTGGGTTTGCAAGGACAGCCGCATGAGTCGCGAGGCAACTAGGCTGTCCAGCACTTTCTTGCGAGCGTCTTCGTTCATCGCGAACTGATCTGCCTGGGAAAACGTACGCTCAATCGTGAAATCCAGCTCTTCAGCATAGATGGGGTTGCCTTCGACCCGTACGATAACCACACCACCCGCGTAAGGATCAGCGCCGGGCACAAAGCCTTTGTCCGCGACCTGGTCCGGAGCCTTGTCACAAGCCGTCATAGAGGTTATAAGCAACAACGTGGCTAAGCGCTTGCTCATTTTTTCACACTATATTTAACGGTTGTCAGTAGGCGCTCAGTTTCGGCCTGCTTCATTTGGTTACGTAGTTCATAGCGGATATCGCCCTTCACCGCTTCCAATGGCTGTTTGACGATCTGAGGCTCTTCTAGAACTTTCACGATGTGGAAGCCGAATGTGGTACGGAACGGCTCGCTGATTTCGGCTTTCTTCATCGCAAATGCTTTTTCGGAAAACAGCTCGGCAACCGCTCCTTCCTGCAGCCAGCCCAGGTCACCGCCTTTCTCGGCCGATACCTTGTCTTCGGAGAACTGGCGTGCAACGGTTTCGAAATCCTCACCCGCCTGCAACTTGCTGTAGATCTCGTGGGCTTGAGTCAGTCGCGCCTGCTGCTGGCTTTCATCCATCTTGGGATCGAGCCGCAGAAGGATGTGGGCCGCGTGGACTTTCCGAGACTGAAAGCGTTCAGCATTGTTGCTGTAGAAGTTACGGATGGCTTCGTCGGTAACGCTATCCTTCAGGTAATTGTCGAAATAGCGGCTGACAAGGGCTTGGCGCCGGAATTCCTGCAACTCTGCATCCAGCAGGGCCTTGTCCATCTTGTCGGACTGCTCGATGGCCTGGGCCAAGGCTTCGCGTTCCACGAACTGGTTCAGGATTTTCGTATCGCGCTCCTTGTCCTGCATCGGGATGCGCTTGAACTTCAGATAGCTGTCGTATTCCACTTTGGATATTTTCTCGTCACCTACTTGCGCCACGTATTCTGTTCTGTCGCAGCCAGTGATCAAAAACGCGGCAAGCGCCGCTAAAACTATCGCCTTTTTCATGTGTTTCACATTCTCATCAAGTGAATATTCTGATTGACTACAAAGTCCATCTTATAGAGGGTTGAAAGGTACACTAATCCAGTAGAAAGAAGCATAGTTCGAGATTTCGGTACGGCCATTCTGTTCATTGCCCCAACAACGAGGGCCGGTGCTTGTCATCACACAGGTGTGTTCATCACCTAGACTCAATTGGGTCGGGTTCACCAGATCTTCCGGCACATCCGCTTGTCCCCAACTATCAACGACATCAGGCCAGCATTTCACGCCATCGCTGTCTATTGCACAGACGTGGTATGGGCCTGACTCCAGCTCAATCGGATTATTAAATGTCGGCGGTGTTGGGTAATCTCCCCAGCAGGACACTCCTTCCGCCGACAGTGCGCAGGCAAAGTCAGCACCTGCGACCACTTTGGTAGGATTGGTAAGGTTCGTTGGCATCGGTGTGGTCAAGTAGAATGTCTCAAGCCCTGGCCCCCAACATCTCAACGCGGAATTTGCGACTGCACAGGCAAATTCGTCTCC
>JBMOPR010000078.1:0-4026 GCA_049323075.1 Pseudomonadota bacterium | reverse complement strand
ATCGCCGCAACCCGCTGGTTCCCCTGTGGATGGACGGTGCCCTGCGCAAGGCCCTGCAGATCAATGCCGAGTTACGGTACGAGTCGCTCTCGGAATTCGTCCACGACCTGAAAAATCCCAATCCGGTGTTCCTCAAGGCCGACCAGCGGCCTCTGCTGGAGAAGGACCCGGTGCGGTTCTGGAAAGGGCTTTCCCTGGCCCTGCTGGTGCTCAATGTTATCCTGCTGGCGGCATTGGTGGTGTGACCGGGTAGTGTGACGGGGGCGATTCCCGCCCTGCGCCTTGTCACCATTCCGGTTTATACTCTGGCCCCTTCACGTTGTAGCCCCAGACCCGGAATCCGCCATGGAACACACCTACCGCCTCGTCATCGCCTGCCCCGACAAAGTTGGCATCGTCGCCCGTGTCAGCAATTTCATCAGCGAATACAAGGGCTGGCTGACCGAGGCCAGTTACCATTCCGAGCGCGACAGCGGCTTCTTCTTCATGCGCAACGAGATCCTGGCGAACTCCCTCACCATCGGCCTGCGGGAATTCCAGTCCGCCTTCGCCAAGATCGCCGAGGAATACCAGATGGACTGGTTTGTCACCGACTCCACCGTGCGCAAAAAAGTGGTGATCCTGGCCAGCCACGCCTCCCACTGCCTGGCCGACATCCTTTACCGCTGGCACAGCGAAGAACTCCATTGCGACATTGCGGCGGTCATCGCCAACCACGACAACCTGCGCGGCATGGTGGAGTGGCACAACATTCCCTTCCACCATGTCCCGGTGGAGCCCGGTAAAAAGCAGGACCATTTCACCCGGGTGGAAGCCCTGCTGGACCAGTACCAGGCCGAAACCGTGGTGCTCGCCCGCTACATGCAGATCCTGCCGCCACACCTGTGCGAGCGTTACGCCGGCAACATGATCAACATCCATCACAGCTTCCTGCCGTCGTTTGTCGGTGCCAATCCCTACTTCCAGGCCTATGACCGGGGCGTGAAACTGATCGGCGCCACTTGCCACTACGTGACCCAGAATCTGGATCAGGGCCCGATCATCGAGCAGGACGTGGAGCGGGTGAATCACCGCCACAACAAGGAAGACCTGGTGCGGCTGGGGCGCGATGTGGAAAAGATCGTGCTGGCCCGCGGTCTGCGCTACCACCTGGAGGACCGGGTGGTGATTCATGGCAACAAGACCGTGATTTTCGACTGACGTCAGGCACGCGTCTTTGCAACATATCAGGATTGATCCCCGGACCTGACTAGTCCACATGAACATGGTCACCGGTAGCGGGGTTTTGCTAGAGTTGGTGGAACCAGAAAAAATGCGTCCGGAATACGTGCCTGTGAATATTGAAATCGAAGCTGCCCTGCCTGCCGACGAAGAGGATGCTGTCCGCCAGCGCATCCTGGACGCGGCCCGCGATCTGTATATTGAGAATGGCCTGCGCCGCACCACCATGGAAGATGTGGCCAAGCGTGCCGGCATGGGGCGCGCCACCCTGTACCGCCGTTTCAGCGAGAAGGACCAGCTGTTCCAGGCCCTGGTGCTGCGCGACGTACAGCGGGATCTGGTGCTGATCGAGAACGCCATCCGTAGCATCTCGTCAGCCCTGGACGGCCTGCTGGAAGCCTTTGTCCAGGCCTGCGGTCTGACCCACCGCAACGCCCTGCTGTCCCACCTGCTAAACAAGGAACCGGATCACGTGCTGCCGTACCTGACATCGGGCTTTGAGGTGATCATGCAGTTTTCCCGTATCTACCTGGCGGGACAGATCACCCGGGCCCAGCAGGCCGGCCACATCCGGGACCTTCCCGCCGACATGACCGCCGAAATGATCATGCGGATGATGCACTCCATGATGCTGAGCCCGCGGGGCGTCATTGATCCTGGTGATGAGGTCAGCCTGCGGCGCTTCGCTGAACTGTATCTGAGGCCGCTGCTCACGCCCTGACCGCTCGCACCCTGACCGGAACGGTTACGTCAGACGTACATTTTGGCTATTGCATTTTGCCGTGATAAGACATATTTTTGATTTTGTCTCATACGCAATAGTCAAAAGGGGCTGCGTCCATGTCGTTAACTGCTCAAGCCGATTCGTTTGATTCAGGCACAACCGAAGCTGAAACCCCGGTTAGCCGTCGGCTCGACCTCCGCCCGCTGGGCCCGGATTCCTGCACCTGGCGGGACTTCGGTTCCTACCTGTTCCACCTGATGCTGCCCCAGGCGTTTGTCCTGCAGTCGGCCCATCCGGTGATCGACGCTGCTGTCAGCAAGGAAAAGAAATACAAACTGGACCCCTGGGGCCGGGCCAAGGGCTCGGTGGCGCTGCTGTGGCCGGTAGTCTATTCGCGGCCGGAAAAGGCCATTGCCATGGGCGTGAAACTGCGGGAAATGCACCGCCAGATCAAGGGCGTGGACAAGGACGGCAAGGCCTATCACGCGCTGGACCCGGAAGCCTATTCCTGGGTGCACATCACCGGTTTCGACGCGTCGGTGCGCATGTTCGAACTGTTCGGCAAGCCGGTGTCGGCCGAAGAGCGGGCCCGCATGTTCGCCGAGTGGAAGCAGATGGGCGCGCTGCTGGGCATCATCGACAAGCACATCCCACAGACCGAAGAAGAATACTGGAAGCATTTCAACTACATCATTGAACACCGTCTGAAATACGGCGAGGTGCTGGAGGATCTGCTCAGCCCGTCCTTCTACGCCGGCTATCCCAAACCGCCGGAAATGCCCTGGATGCCGGATTTGCTGTGGAAGGCCATTGCCACGCCCGCCAGCTGGTTTGCGCACAGGCTTACCATTGCCACCCTGCCAGTGAATTTCCGCGAAAAATTCAAATTGCGTTATAACAAGGTCGATCAACTGCTGTTCCGCGCCTTCGCTTTGATGGTGCGGGTGTTCTATCCGCTCACACCTGAAAATCTGCGCTACATTCCATTGGCACGGCGCGCGATCAACGATGCACGGAGACACCCAGAGGCATACCAGCTCAACAACATATAACTAACAAGCTTTATTAAGTGCCTGGTTCGAGGATAACCGGCGTGTCGCGCGCCGGATTTTTTCCCACAGGCTTTTGTTCAGACAGAGGGTAGAAACATGACACATCCAAAGCCGTGGCTGGCCACATACGAGGCGTTGGGCCAGGACTGGTTCAATATCCCCGAACTGCCGGAAAAAACCTTGTCCGATTATGTGCGCGACAACGCGCGCGATTACGGCGAACGCACCGCGCTGGTGTATTTCGGCGTGCGTACCAGCTATGCGCTGCTGGATCTGCAGGCCGACCAGCTGGCCAATGTGCTGCGCGCGCAAGGCTGCAAGGCCGGGGATGTGCTGGCTATCCAGCTGCCCAATTCACCGCAGTATGTGCTGGGCATGGTGGCGGCGGCGCGTCTGGGCATGGTGGTCACCAGTGTGTCGGCGTTGCTGACTCCGCCGGAAGTGATTGCACAGTCCATCGACGCCAATGTGAAGGCACTGCTGACGCTGGATGCGTTGTGGGGTGCGATGGGTGACAAACTGACGCAGGCAATTCCGTCGCTGCAGCTGGCCATTGTGTCCACCATGACGGAAATGCTGCCCGGCATGCCAAATGCCACGCCCGCAAATGCGAAAGTGGGCAATGTCACGGTGGTCGGCCTGCTGGAAGCGCTGCAAACCGCGTCCACCGAACGGGTCACTGATCCCGTCTCGATCGACCGTGTGCTGTATCTGCAATACACCGGTGGTACCACTGGCAAGGCCAAGGGCGCGCAACTGACGTCACGCAACCTGTTCATCAACAACGTGCAGGCCAATGTGTTTTACGGCTACCGCCAGGGCATGGAAACGGTTGCCTCCGCGTTTCCGTTTTTCCATATCGGTGGCGCTGCCGTGCTGTTCAACGCCATTCGCACCGCCTCCACCTTCCTGGTGGTGGCCGATCCGCGCAACATCGAGCAGATGTGCATGGAAATGAAAGAAAACACGCCCACGGTGATTGCTGCCGTGCCGGCGCTGTTCCAGATGCTGGTGGCGGACGAACGTTTC
>JBMOPR010000077.1:0-4027 GCA_049323075.1 Pseudomonadota bacterium | reverse complement strand
CGGAGCCGATCACTTCGCAGGCCTTGTCGGCGCCGGCGGATATCAAGGGCAGGCCGGCAGGAATGCCGGTGGCCAGTGCGGCGTCTGCGCTGATGTGACCGATCAGCTTGCCGGGAGGCACCAGATCTGGCAGTTGCTGGCGTCGCACAGCCAGTGCCTGCCATTTCCAGTCGGCACCACCGGCCCAGGCAAAACGCTTGAAATCGTAGGGCAGATAGCCCACTTGCGCGGCAGTGGAATCCACATATCGCCCGGTGAGTTTGTGAATGTGGTAGCCGGACAGCAGCAGATATTTGTGCGTGTTGTTCCAGATTTCCGGCTGCTGTTTTGCGATCCAGTTGCATTCGGCCTGGGCCCGAAAATAATTCAGCGTGTCGCCATTGCCGCTCAGCTTGATCAGCTTGTCCCAGGCGCCGCTCATGGCCGGCAGGTTCTCCGCGCGACGCTGGTCCAGCCAGATGATGGCGGGGCGCAGTGGTTCCCCGTTTTTATCCAGATTCACCACGGTGGCGCGCTGGGTGGTGAGCGCCACGGCCTTGATGGCACTGCGGGGAAAATCGATCATGTCCCACAATTGCTGGCAGGCACGGCACAGGTTGTCCCAGAAATACTGCGGATGCTGTTCCGCCCAGCCGGGATTGACGGAAAAATACGGCTCCAGCGGCACCTTGCTTTTGGCGATCAGCTGGCCTTTCAGATCGAATATCAGCGCGCGCACGCTCTGGGTGCCGTTGTCGATGGCGAGCACGTAGCTTTTGTCGGAAAGTGCTGTTTCCGGCGATTTTTTCATGCAGTTGCATCCGGCAGAAAATAGTAATGTCGCCACAGGGACAGGTAGCGTTGCTCCTCGCTGTGCCAGCGGTCCTGGTTCCAGTCCAGTTCCTGCTGGCAGATGTCCTGCACCTGCGGCAGAATTTCCTCGCCGCCATTGCGCAACAGCAGCCCCAGCCGGGTGCGGCGCAGCAGCAGATCGTCCAGATGCACGATCTGTTCATTGCGGCACGACCAGCGCAGTTCCGCCAGGCAGAATTCAGTGCCGGCGATTTTGTTGCGTTCGCTTTCCGGTGCGTCCTGCAGTAGTGATTTCACCTGATCGCCGTAGCGGCCGATCATCCGTTGTGCCCAGGCTTTGTCCTGCAGGCCCAATGCATGCGGGGTGGCGATGGGGTAGTCGAACAGCTGCTCGTCCTGATTGCGAAATTCCACGCCCTGCAAAAACGGCTTTGCCGCCTGCAACGTGTCGCGCGCGATCAGCCGGAAAGTAGTGAGTTTGCCGCCGCTGACACTGACCAGTCCCTTGTCGACCCACACCTGATGATCGCGTTTTTCCTTCGACGGATCCTTGCTGCGATTTTTGCTGATCACCGGACGCACGCCGGCATAACTGGAAATCACATCGGCGGTCGTGACGTTGGCGCCAGGAAATGCCTGCTGCGCCAGTTGCAGCAGATAATCCAGTTCCTGCTGCGTGATGCCGGGTTCCGTATTCAGCGGCAGATCGTGGTCCAGATCGGTAGTACCGATTACCGTGGTACCTTCCCAGGGAAAAATGAAGACCGCGCGTTTGTCCTGCGGGTGGAACAGGGTGAGGGCGTCCTGCACCGTGATTTTACTGGCAGGAATAATAATGTGACTGCCCCGCAGCGGACGGATGGTGCGCTCGTGAGCCACGCTTTCGCGCAGCTGGTCCACCCAGGCGCCGGTGGCGTTGATCACCACATTTGAATGCAATTCAAGGGTTTCACCACTGACGACATCGCGCAGCTTCACGCCGATTACCTGGCCGTGCCCGTCCTGCAGCAAACCTTCGGCGGCAACATAATTGATCGCCTGGCCCCGTTCCGCACAGGCCTGCTGCAACACCCGCAACACCAGGCGCGAATCGTCGGTGACCGCATCGGTGTAATAGCTGGCACCTTTCAAACCGGCAGGATTCAGCCCCGGCGCGCGCTGCAACACGGCCGCGCTTTCATGCCAGCCGTGAGTCTTGATGCCGGCCAGTTTGTCGTACACCGCCAGCAGCGTGTTGAACAGGAATTTGCCGGGAATCTGCCCCTTGCGGATCGGAAACAGATAACCCATGCGTTCCACCAGCCCCGGTGCTTCGCGGATCAGGCGTTCCCGTTCCAGTGCGGAATGCTGTGTCAGTTTGATATCGCCCTGCGCGATATATCGCAGTCCGCCGTGTACCATTTTCGACGAGCGGCTCGACGTGCCCCAGGCAAAATCCCGTTGCTCCACCAGCAGCGCTTTCAAACCCTGCCGGGTAGCTTCCCGCAAAATGCCGGCGCCGGTAATGCCGCCCCCAATAATGATGATGTCGTGGCGCGTGCCGGTATTTTTAAGCGCTTCCCAGATGTCGCTGCGCTTTCCCAACGAGCTTGTGCCCAGTGTGCTTGTCATGCCCGCCTCAATCCTGAATCAGCTTGCCGGGGTTCATGATGCCGGCAGGGTCGAATTGCGTGCACAGTGCCTTGATCGCACCCATGCCCAGCTCGCCTTTCTCCGCCGCCAGATAGGGCGCGTGATCCACACCCACACCGTGCTGGTGACTGATGGTGCCACCGTGTTTCACGATCTGTTCCGACGCAGCCGCTTTCAGTTTCTTCCAGCGTGAGAAGGTTTCGGTGTAACTGTCACCGCAGCGGAATACATAGGTGGTGTAGATGCTGGAACCCTGCGGATACAGATGCGACAGGTGGGTGAACACATGCACTTTTTCGTGACAGTCCTTCAGCCCGTGGGTCAGTGCCTGTTCCACTGCATGCATGGTGGGCGTGACGCGGGCCCAGTCCACCGCTGTTTCCAGCGTGTCCACCGCGTAGCCATTGTCCCACAGGCCGTGACGCAGATAGGGCGAGCGGAAGCGGTTCTCTTCCCATTTCTTGCCGAGGAAGGTGCCGGTGTTGATGCCGTCGTATTCCTTGATGATGGGTTTGGCCAGTTCGTGCGCCGCGTTGCAGAAGGCCTTGCTGCCGGTGAGCCCGAAAGTGAACATGCACTTGTCGGATCTTACGCCGCGCAGGCCCAGGTATTTTTCCAGAAAACCGATGGCAGTGGGGTGCCCGGCCAGTTGCAGCTGGGTCCAGGTTTCGCGGGCGTTGCTCACCCGCATCATCGACAGCGGAATTTTTTTCTGCACAATCTCGCGCACGGCACTGGTGGCACTTTCCCAGTTGGGGAAAAACACCACATGGAAATGTTCCTGTTCCGGCAGCGGCGTCACCCGCACTTTCACTTCGGTGATGATGCCCATGCGGCCTTCCGACCCCAGCAGCATTTCGCGCACATCCGGTCCGGCGGAGGAGGCGGGAATGGTGGGAATGTCCAGCGTGCCCTCGGTGGTTTCCACCGAGCCGCCGGCAAACAGCTGCTCGATGCGACCGTAACGCAGGGACTGCTGCCCGCTGGAGCGACTCGCCACCCAGCCACCCACGGTGGACAGCTCCCAGGATTGAGGAAAGTGGCCCAGGGTGAAGCCCATGGGTTTCAGTTGCGATTCCACCAGCGGCCCTGGCGTGCCTGCGCCAAAGGTGGCGATCTGGCTCATGCGGTCCAGCTGCAGCAGCCGGTTCAGATTGGCCAGGCTGATGGTGAGCACCGGTGCCGCGCCCGCCAGCGGATTGATGTGACCCACCACCGATGAACCGCCGCCATAGGGAATCACGTGCACGCTGTGCTGTTTCGCAAACTGCAGCAGCTCGCGTACCTGCGCGGTGGTTTCGGGAAAGGCCACGCCGTCCGGAAACACGCCAATCTCGCCACTGCGCACCGCCAGCCAGTCCGGCAGGCTCTGGCCACGGGCATGGCGCACCCGGGTTTCAGCGTCGGTGGCAATCAGCGGATGTTGCGGCAGACGCGATTTCGGCACTTTCGCCATCACATCGGCCAGGGTTGCATCCGGCAGCCGTTTGCCGGCGCCCACCAGATCCTGCAGAAACTGCCGGGCCGAGGGCTTCAGCGGAAAATCGTTGTGCTCATCACCCCAGCCATTCCAGCGTCGCATGCGGTTGCTCCCGTTTTATCC
>JBMOPR010000076.1:0-4029 GCA_049323075.1 Pseudomonadota bacterium | reverse complement strand
AAATACCGCGCCGCGCAGATTGCCCGCAACCGTCGCATCACCCAATGGGTGAAGGACAAACTGGCCGCATTCAAGCGCGATGGACTGGAGAACGAGGAATTTGCGTTTGTGACTCACGGCACCATGGCCGATCCGCGCTTCGTCGATCCGACGCTGGACCCGAACGATCGCAAGCCCAACTGGTGTTTTCTCGGCAATCCGCGGGTGGTGAATAACGGTCCGGTGGGGATTGCCCGTTTCAATACTCTGCGCAGCTGGCTGTCGCAGTGGAGCTATGACGATTCCAACGCCGATGGATTGAAGTGCGCACAGAAAATTTCCGTGCCGACGCTGGTGATCGGCAACACTGCCGATGACGCCTGCACGCCGAGTCACACTCATCGCCTGTTCGAAGCCGTGGCGGTGAAGGACAAGGAACTGTATGAAGTAAAAGGCGCCAATCACTACTACTTCGGCCAGCCCAAGGAAATGGAAGAAGCGGTAAGCCAGTGCGCGCAGTGGCTGACGAAGAAAGGTTTCGCCGCCTGAGGGTCGTCATATCAGCGAAAAGGTGGGTTGGTGAGCCGGTAAAGGCAGCGTTACGCAGCCGTTCCCAGTGCCTTCACCACCTGTTCGATAAAGTGGCTCAGCTTGGGTAACTGGCGACGGTCGGCGCCATACACCAGATGTACCGGGCGTGCCGGCGGCAGACAGTGTGGCAGCACCTGCCGCAGACGACCACTGGCCAGATCGTCTGCCAGCAGCACCTCCGGCTGCATCACCAGACCCAACCCCTGTAACGCGGCAGTGCGCAGCCCGTCGCCCTGATTGCATACAAGACGGGCTTGCTCCGGCCACAGCAGGGTGTCGTTGCCGTCCTGCAATGTCCATTCGATGCGGCGCTGCCACACGGAATGGCTCAGACAATCGTGATGGGCCAGATCTGCAGCCTTGCGTGGCGTGCCGCGTTTTTTCAGGTAGGAAGGCGCGGCGGCAATCACCATGCGATAAGGCCGCAGCGGTCTTGCCACCAGATTTTCGTCCGTTACATGGCCGATGCGAATCGCAGCATCGATCGCCTCCCCCGCCAGATCGACCACGCTGTCGGTCAGCTGCAGATCCACGCGCACTTTTTCATGCTGCTGCAGATAGCGGGCAACCAGCGGCGCAATCACCTGAGAGCCCAGGGTGACGGGAGCGCTCACCCGCAGCAGGCCCTGGGGTGCCGCCCGGCTGCGTTCCACCGCTGATTCTGCCCAGCGCACCTGTTCCAGTACCCGTTTGCAATCGTCGTAATAGGCGACGCCCACATCGGTCAGGCTCTGTTTGCGCGTGCTGCGTTGCAGCAACCGCGCCCCCAGATGTTCCTCCAGTTGCCGGATATGTTTGCCCACCATCACCGCCGAGATCTCCAGCCGGTCGGCGGCAGCGGTGAAACTGCCCGCCTCGGCCACCGCAACCATGACTTCCATACAGCGCAGCTTGTCCATGGATTAAAAACCATTGGTTAGGAATGAGCGAATCGATCGCTACTTTATCCCCCAATTGGTTATCAACACAATGGACTCACGTTCAATCACACAAGGAAAACGCTCATGAAAATTCTGCTTGTCGGCGCCAGCGGCACCATCGGTCAGGCTGTGGTCCAGAACCTGGAATCCCGTCACGACATCATTACCGCCGGTCGCCAGCATGGCGATTACCGGGTGGATTTGTCCCGTCACCATACGGTGATCAGCCTGCTGGAACAGGTCGGCACGGTGGATGCCATTATCTGCGCGGCGGGTAACCTGCATTTCGGACCGCTTACGGAGATGACCGCAGCCCAATTCAATCTGGGCCTGCAGGACAAGCTGCTGGGGCAGGTGCAACTGGCGCTGGCGGGACAGCACCATCTGACCGAAGGTGGCTCCATCACCCTGACCAGCGGCATTCTGAGCCAGGAGCCGATTCGCAACGGCGCCAACGCGACCGCAGTAAATGCAGCTCTGGAAGGATTTGTGGCAGCGGCGGCCATCGAACTGCCAAAGGGCATCCGGATCAATGTGGTGAGCCCGACGCTGCTGTCGGAATCCATTCCGACTTACGGCCCATTCTTTCCGGGATTTGAAACCGTGCCGGCGCAGCGGGTGGGCCTGGCCTATCAACGCAGTGTGGAGGGCGGGCAAACCGGGCGGGTATATCGGGTGCAATAAAATCTTGAGATGAAATGCGGGCCGGAGTGTAACCCGCTCGGGTGCGACGCCCCTCAACATCACACCTGATCCTCCTCCGCGCCCCCGATAGCCCCTTGTTGGCGACACAACGTGCGTGATTCACCCACGGCACTGACGAGTGGCCGCGCGGGGCGCGGCTACAAACCCCTCATGTGAACAGGGTTTTCTTCTGATTCCTGATCCAGCTCAATGAATCAACAAGTATACGCCGTATACTGACGCAGCAGTCATCTCTTCTATTCAAACGAACTGCCCCTGACAAGCTGCCCATAACCAACTGTCCATAATAAAAAAGGAGTCCCCCATGACGTCGCGTCCCCAACTGCCGCCGCAACCCAACGACAGCCAGCTGAAACAGGCCCTGGGCCTGGGTATCGGCATCTGGGATTACATGGAGAAGAACCAGCGCGAACTGGGGGACACTTTCACCCTGAAGCTGCCGGGTCAGGGCCCCATGGTGTGGACGGCGGACCAGGATGTGATCCGCGACGTGCTCAAGTTGCGCGAGGACCAGTACGACGCGTCGCTGGTGCAGTTGCCGGTGGATGTGGGCGAGCAGAACACGGTATTCCTCAACGAGAAGGAACACCAGGACGCGCGCAAGCTGATCATTCCGTCGTTCACCACCAACCTGCTGAAAAACCGCGCCGGCGTGATGCAGGAAATCGTCGAGGCGCATATCAACCGGCTGCATCCCGGTGAGCGCATCAACCTGCCGCGCTTTGTCGGTGACATCACGCTGGACATCATCTGCTACACCCTGCTGGGCCTGCGGGACGGTGCACGCAAGGAACGCTACAAGGAACTGATGCTGAACTGGCTGCTGGAAGCCACCAGCGATGTCAATTTCACGCTGGGCGCGACGGTCGGTGCGCGGCGTTATCGCAAGTTTCTCAACAACCAGTATCTGCGGCGCACGGAAAAAGGCCAGATGGGCAATGGCAAAAAAGGCCTGCTGCCGTGGAAGCGCGCGGTGGATCTGAAAGTGCAACTGGCGGCGCTGCTGCGGGAAGATATTCGTGCCATCCGCGCGCGCAATGCGGCCGATCCCGCCGGCTGCGCCAATGAAAGTCATGTGCTGTCGCTGCTGGCCCGCGCCACCGATGCGGATGGCCAGCCGCTGGGCGAAGAACGGCTGATTTCCGAAAGCATTGGCCTGCTGATTGCGGGCCACGAAACCAGTGCCGCCACTGCCGCCTGGTTCATGGTGTGGCTGCAGCAGAAACCGGCGGTGTACCGCAAGATCCGCGAGGAAGTGGTGGCGTCGATTGCGCACGAAGGCGAACTCAACGCGGTGAAAATTTCCGAGCTGCCCTATCTCACCGCCTGCCTGAACGAATCGCAACGGCTGACGCCTTCCGCCATCGGCTTTATCCGCTGGCTGCGGCAGGACACGCAACTGGGCCACCTGTTTTTACCGGCGGGCACGGCCGTGCTGCCGAATATTTACCTCACCCAGCGCGATAAAAAAATCTACGGTCCCGATGCGCTGGAATACCGCCCGGAACGCTGGTTGGAGGAAGGTAAAAAATTCGGCCCGTCGGAGTTTCTACCGTTTGGTGGCGGACGTCGCGCCTGCGTCGGCATGAACCAGGGCCGTCAGCAACTGCGCATCATTTTCGCGGAACTGGCGCGGCGGGTGGAATTTTCCTCGGAATTCCAGAACACCAACAAACTGCCGCGCTCGCGCATGATCGGTGGTCAGACGGAACCGGAAAAAGGCGTCTGGCTGACGGTGAAGGAAGTGCGGCCGGCGCAGTATGGATTTGCGGTGCTGGCGAAGACGGCGTGAATTTTAGTGGCACAAGTTGATGTCTGTGGAGCGGGAGGCTGA
>JBMOPR010000075.1:0-4030 GCA_049323075.1 Pseudomonadota bacterium | reverse complement strand
GGCCTTCCGACGCCACCAGCGGCGCATCCAGCCAGTGCGACAGCCGTGCACCGTCCAGCGTGGCGGACATCACCAGTATTTTCAGCGGATTGTTTTCGGCGCGCAGCGCGTTCTGTGCTTCCAGCGTAAACGCCAGCCCCAGATCCAGATTCACCGAGCGCTCGTGGAATTCATCGAAGATCACCAGGCCAATGCCGGACAGCTCCGGGTCCGACTGGATCTGGCGCAGGAAAATGCCTTCGGTGATGACTTCGATGCGGGTATCGGTACCGATTTTCTGATCGTAGCGGGTGCGGTATCCCACCTTTCCGCCCGGTTTTTCCCCCAGTGTGTACGCCATGCGCCGTGTCGCACCGTACACCGCCAGCCGGCGTGGCTGGATCAGCAGGATTTTTCCCGCAAGCCAGGGCTGTTCCAGCAGGGCCAGCGGTACTCGCGTCGTCTTGCCCGCACCCGGTGGCGCCTGCACCACCAGCCGCGGGTGATCCTGCAGGGCCTGCAGCAGGGGGGCAAGGACGGATTCGATGGGCAGCACGGGTATGGTTTCTCCGGAAGCGGGGCCCGTAGTGTAGGCAATCGGACGCAGGCTGGGAAAGCCTGTTGCTCCCATGTCCGGTCCCGGAGCCGTCTTGACGTGTGACAATGGCCGCTGTCAGTATCCCGCAACCTGGACAAAAGCTGGAAAAAATTCCCATCCCAATAACAACAAACCGTGAAAGCGTGGACGCCATGAATTGCAAGGGACTTCCGTTGGTTTTAATCGCACTGGCATTGCTGTCGGGCTGTCTGCCCAAAGAGCCCATCGTCAACATTACCGCCGCCGAGAACATGCGTCGCACGCCGGACGGACGCATCTTTATCAGCGGCCGAGCCGCGCTGTATGAACTGCGGCAGAATGAAAATGGTCAGCATGAAGCGGTCGCCGTCAGTCGTGACGAGGCGTGCGATTACCACGCGGGCATCGCGCAGTTGCATGACTGGATTTTCTTCGTCTGCGCGAAGCAGGCCAGGGCGCTCAAAGGAATCAAATTCGCTGATTCCGGCAAATTGATGGCGTATTCGCTGACGGATGGCCGCGTCGAACCGGTGCTTGACCTGAGCGGTTTCCAGTTTCCCAACGGGCTGGATGCGTTGGTGCAGGAGGATGCCATCCTGATCGCGGATGAGGATTTTCTCGGCAAGGGCGGCGTGTCCAGGATCCGGTTTGATTTCAGCGGCGGCGTGCCGGTGCTGCTGGATTACCAGCGCGACTGGATTGGCGCGGCCCAGCAGGTTTACGCCGCCAACGGCGTGCGGGTGCACGACAATGCGGTGTATCTCACCGATATCGGCTTCGTCAAACGGGTGCCCCTGGATGGTGACGGTATGCCGGAAACCGCGCAGATCCTGTATCGCGGCGCTACCGTGCTGGATGATCTGGACGTACTGTGCGATGGGCTGCTGGTGGCCGACTTCGTGCTCGGCAGACTGATCTACGTGCCTTTCGATGGTTCCCGTCCGCAAGTCACCCCCAGTGGCCTGACCAGTCCATCCTCCGTGCTGGCGATTGCCACGCCGCAATTCGACGCCGGCGATATTCTGGTGACGGAAGCCACCGCCCTGAGCGCGAAATCCGGCAACCAGCTGGTGCGGATTCGCCGGGATGATCTGGGTGTGGGTGCCTGCCGGAATCCGGGCGAATCGGGCAGCGGTTCCTGAACACTGTCACGGGGATTCGATGGCCGGCGTATAATGCCGCGTCACCAACTGATCGAATACCCCATGCACCTGCGCGACCGTTTTGCAGACCTGACCTGCCAGCTTCAAAACCATGCATCCTTCTGGCGCCCCTTTCCCTTCCGTGATCCGCGGCCACCCTGGACGCAGGCCCAACCGGATCTGGTGCGGCAGCTGCTGGCATTGCCGGATGATGCCCTGCACCGTCTGGCGACCATCCCGCAGGAACTGACGGCCTTTCTCGCCCCGTACCTGCCCTTTGCATCCGCGCTGGCGCAGTTGTGCGAGCTGCCGCAATGCTCGCAACGGGCCTTGCCGCCGCTGGCGCCCCGCCTGCTGGCCGGCATTCCCGGCCGCAAGTGGCAGCAGATCGAGTCCTTCGTTGCTGCGCTGCCCACCGGCGAGCTGCCAATACTGGAATGGTGCGCCGGCAAATCCCATCTGGGATTTGTGCTGCAGCATTGCAGCGGACTGCCGGTGACCGCGCTGGAATGGAATGCGGCGCTGGTGGAGCAGGCCAACGCGCGGGCAAGCCAGTGGCAATGCGATCTGCATTCCCACACGGTGGATGTGCTGACGCCGGCGGCAGACGCGTTTGTCCTGCCGAATCAACAGATTGTCGCGCTGCATGCCTGCGGCGACCTGCATGTGAAATTGCTGCAACTGGCCGCGCGCAATGGCGTGCAGCAGGTGCAGCTGGCGCCCTGCTGTTACCAGAAAACTTCAGACGAACAGTATCAGCCGCTGTCGCACGCGGCGCGCCAACAACCGTTGCCATTGAGCAAGCAGGAGCTGCATCTGGCGGTGACGGAAACCGTGACAGCGGGCGAATACCAGCAACGCCAGCGTTTGCGCCTGCAGGCCATGCGGCTGGGATTTGATTGTCTGCAGCGGGACGTGCGCGGCCTGGACGAATTCCTGCCGGTACCGTCGCTGCCGGGAGAGTGGGCGCGAACGGATTTCAAAACCTTTTGCGAACACTGCGCACAACTGAAATCCCTGACGTTGCCGGATCAGGTCAATTGGGCCCACTACGAACAGCGCGGACAGCAACGGCTGCGGGAAGTCTCCGCACTGGATCTGGTGCGATTCCTGTTCCGGCGGCCACTGGAAATCTGGCTGGCCCTGGACCGCGCGCTGTTTTTGCAGGAACAGGGTTATCAGGTGGAACTCGGCACCTTTTGCCCGCGCCAGGCCACGCCGCGCAACATCCTGATTGTTGCAGCGCGCTGCAAACCATAACATTTTGAAACGCGGGCTGACTGCGGTGGCATGATATAGTCACGCCAAATTGTCTTGCCGTTTGCAGTCAGCGAGTTTCGTTTTTATGCCCATCCCGTTGGTCATCTTTCACAGCAATTGCCTTGATGGATTTGGCAGTGCTTACGCCGCGTTCGCGCATTTCGATATCAAGCTCGGCACCAGCGCGGAATATTTGCCGGCCGCTCATGGGGATACGCCACCGGATGCCAGCGGACGCACTGTTTACCTGCTGGATTACGTGTATAAACGCGCGGCCATGGAAACCCTGTGCCGGCAGGCGGAGCGGGTGGTGGTGCTGGATCATCACATCAGTGCGGTGGAGGATCTGGCCGGGCTGGACCAGGCATTCAGCAACCTGGAACTGAATCTGGACATGGACCGTTCCGGCGCGGTGATCACGTGGGAATATTTCCACACGGAGCCGGCGCCTCTGCTGCTGGCCGGTGTCCAGGATCGCGACCTGTGGCGCTTCGAAGTGCCGGGCAGTCACGATCTGAATGCGGCCCTGATGTCGCATCCGTTTTCCTTTCCGGCCTGGCACGAATGGGCCAATGATCCGGTGGCACTGCAGACGCTGATCGACGAAGGCAAGGCCATCAACCGTTATCGCGACCAGATGATTGCGCAACACAAGCGCGGTGCCGTCATGGGCAATATTGCCGGCTTCCGTGTACCGATCGTCAACTGCCCCCGCGCGATAGTCAGCGAATTGTTGGGTGAACTGGCCAAGGGGCAGCCTTTCGCGGCTGGTTATACCGACAAGGGCACCCGCCGTGGCTGGTCATTGCGGTCCGATGCCGATGGCGAGGATGTAGCCCGTATTGCGGCCGGTTTTGGCGGCGGTGGCCACAAACATGCGGCGGGATTCATGACAGAAACGTCTGCGCCCGATCTGGGTTGAATCCTGTTTGCACTGTCTTTTTTTTTGATCCATTCCTTTCTGCAGTAACGCAGGCAATGCATTGCGGCTGCCGGTTTGACGACAGCCTGCTACAGTGTCCCCTGATGAGTGACAAGGCCGTGTCGCCGCACAAGATGTCCGGCGGCCCAA
>JBMOPR010000074.1:0-4037 GCA_049323075.1 Pseudomonadota bacterium | reverse complement strand
AAAATGCTTGTAGATGGTGGCCTTGCCGACCCCCGCCCGCACGGCGATGGTTTTGACTTCGGCATTGCGGAAGCCTTCGCTGGCGAATACGTCCCGGGCGGCCTGCAGGATGCGCTGGCGCCGTTCGTGGTTTTCCTCTTTGGGAAGGGTGGTCATGGGTGCGGGCTGCCGTTCAGGCGACCGGCTTTTTCAGCACGGTTTCACGGATGATGATCCCCAGTTTCACCCGTTCTGCCGGGTCTTTGGGAATGGTGCCGATCTTTTCCGCATACTGCAGGATCGGCGCCAGGCCCTGGTTGTTGGCGATCTGGATCGCCAGCCCCGGGCGGGCATTCAGTTCCAGCATCATGGGGCCCAGTTCCCGGTCCAGCACGATGTCCACACCCAGGTAGCCCAGCGGTGCGAGGTCGTAGCAGCTGGCGGCCAGGTGCAGGATTTCGGGCCAGCGGGGGATTGCCAGACCCGCCACCGACGTGCCGGTATCCGGGTGCATTTCCACCTGGCGCGAGGACATGACCCCGCGAATCGTCCGGCCGGTGGCCAGGTCGATGCCGGCACCTACGGCGCCCTGGTGCAGGTTGGCCTTGCCGTCGGAATGGCGGGTGGGCAGGCGGACCATGGCGAACACGGGGATGCCCCGGAACACGATGATGCGCAGGTCGGGTACGCCCTTGTAGCTGACATGCTCGAAGCAGGGATCGAACTTGACCCGGTATTCGACAATGGCGCTGTCGGTATCGCCGCCGAGGCTGTACATGCCGCTGAGAATGTTGGAAACGTGGTGTTCCAGTTCGGTGATGCTCACCAGGGCGTCGTTGGCCTTGCGGAAGTAGCCACCGGGAGTCTTGCCGGCGATGACAATGATGCCGTTGCCGCCGCTGCCGTTGGCGGGCTTGATGACGAAGTCGTCGTGTTTGGCCAGCACGTCCTTCAGATGGGCGATCTGGTGTTCCAGTTCAATGCTGCAATACAGCTTGGGCACCGGGATGCCGCGTTTGATGGCGCGATCCTTGGTCAGCAGCTTGTTGTCCACCAGCGGGTAATACTTGCGCTTGTTGTAGGGCATGATGTAGCTGGCATTGCGCTGGTTCATGCCGACGATGCCCAGCTCGCGCAGTTTGGTCCAGGGCATTTTCATAGTTTGTCAGCATCCTTCATCAGGCTGCGGAAGCGCCACAGTTCCAGCAGGCGGTAACCGGTGTAGCGGCCCAGCAGCATGGTCAGTGCCAGCACTACCAGCAACAGTTCGGGGAAGACAAAGATCAGGTGGCTGAGCAGTTCGTGCGACATCACGGCATAACCGATGACGGCCGCCACCAGGCTGCCGAAGCCCAGTTTGAAGGCTTCCTTCGAGCCGGTTTCCTCCAGCACGATGGACATGCGCTCGATGGTCATGGCCAGGATGACCACGGGGAACAGGGCCACCGACAGGCCGCGTTCGATACCCAGCTGCACACTGATGATGCTGAACGCCGCCAGCATCATGATCACGATGGTCAGTACCGCAGCCAGTCGTGGTACCAGCAGCAGGTGCAGGTCTTCGAGGAATTTGCGCAGGATCAGTCCGATCGCCACCAGGGTGGTGAACATGATGACGCCGGCAATGAGCGAGGTTTCACGGAAGGCCATGGCCACCAGGACCGGCATGAAGGTACCGAAGGTCGCCAGCCCCACCAGGTTACGCAGGAACACGATCACGAGGGCGCCCAGCGGCACCATCAGGATGATGCGGTAGACGTTCTGCGTCTGCACGGGCAGCGCGAACAGCGAAAAATCCATCAGGCGTGAGCTGCTCTGGCGTGCCCACTGTTCCGCCACCGACACCTGGGAGTGGGCGTGGCGTGATATGGAGAAATCCACTTCCGCCGGTTTGCCGCCCTTGATGGTGACCAGAGGATCGTCACCGGTGCGCCAGACCAGTACGTCGGACGTCAGGCCCTGCGCGCCATTGACGGGGTTGAAGGCGATCCATTCGAAGTCGTTATGCACCTGGATCCAGGGTACCAGCTGGCCGTGCTTCACCCGGTCCTGCAGTGGCAGCACGTAGACAATGCGGGCGGGAATGCGGGCGGTAGCCAGGATGTTGATGAGCTGGCGCACCCATTCGACCGAGCCGTGGCCCACCTTGTTGATCAGGGAGATGTTCTGGTCCGGGTTGGGGTTGTTGAGGCGGGCCAGCAGTTCCCGGGTGAAGCTCACCACGTCGGCAGAATGGTCGCGGGTGTCCTTCAGCACGGCGTTGATGGCGGCATCCATGGTTTCGTCATGGGTGGGAACCGTGGGATAGCGCGGCCGGGCACTGGTGATCGGTTCAAAATCGCCGGAATCGTCGGGGGTCAGTTCCATGCGGTAGTACAGCACCTGTTTGCCCTTGGTGCGGCGTACGGCCCAGAGCGCCTTGCGGTTTTCGTCTACCACTTCGGTGGCCAGACCGTAGTTGCTGGAGATGAAATCTTCATTCAGCTTGACGAAGCCGGGCGGGTTGCGCGGGATGTAAAACTCGGCCTTGACCGGCCCGCCGGTGGCGTGAAACTGCAGTTTGGCTTCTACGGTCCAGACATCGGATTGCTGCGATGGAAACAGGGGCATCCCCATGCGGGTGGATTTGTAATAGACCGCTCCGCCGGCAATGAGGATCAGGATCAGCGCAATAAACTGGATTTTGTATTTGCTCACGGATGTTTGCTCGCAGCAGGAACAGTGGACTCGGTCTTGGTTTTGGCTAGCGTGGTTTCGTCTTCAGTATGTGTTGCTGTTTTTTGGGCGCTGGGCGGGGCGGCTTTTTCCTTCGCTGCCGGTCTGCCGCGGAGGAAGGTGTGGGCTGGATCAATGATAGCCACGTCCTGCAGAAAGCGGCGGCCGAACAGGATCGGGTAAATGAAGCGTCTGCGGTCGGTCAGGGTGAATTCGCCTTCGTATTCCTTGCCGTCCAGGATGAATTTCTGGTGAATGACGGGACGTTCTGCGCTGGACCGCTTGTGCTGCTTGATGAGGGCGTTGCGCACCACGGGTGCTTCAATGGTGATGAAGTTCTTGGTCTTGCCTGCCAGTATCCGCTTGGCGGAAATCTTGGTGTTGGGGGAAAACTGGAAACGGACCCAGTCCTCGCCGCCTTTTTCAAACCATTCGATGTTGAGTGCGTGCATGGACGAGGTCTTGGCGCCGGTGTCGAACTTGGCCTTGGTGTATTTCTGCGACGGCTGCAATTGAATCCATTCCACCCAGCCGTAGATGGTGCGTTGCTTGACTTCCGGTTCAGCCAGCAGGTTGCCGGCATTGGACGCAACAAGTGTCAAAAGAGCCCACCTTAGCAGTTTTTGGGTTCGCAACAGCATATGGATCGGATCGGCCTGTGGGATTCAATTGGTTTTCAGTATAGCGACCGCGGTCGGGCGGTGAGGCGCCGATTTTAATGGCAGGTGAATGTAAACGCACCTGAATTCCTAAGTCCACTATTTAAAAATTCGCCTGAATGTCAGGTTGATCCGGGGATTGCAGGGTGTCTTGCTTTTGGGGATCTGGTGCACCCAGTGATGTTGCAGGGCGCCTTTCATGATCAGCAGGTCTCCGTGTTGGAGGGGGAGGCTGAGCTTTTGTTCCGGCCGGGTGCGGTGTTTGAGCTGGAAGTCGCGGGTATCGCCCAGGGAGAGGGAGGCGATGGCAGGGTTCTGGCCCAGTTCGGGTTCGTCGTCGGCGTGCCAGCCGACACTGTCCTGTTCGTTCTGGTAGAGGTTGGCCAGCAGGCTGTTGAAGTGGCAGTCGCTGTAGTCCTCGATGCGTTGTTTGATGGCGGCGAGGGTGGGTGTCCAGGGCAGCGGGTCGAGTTTGAGGCCGGAGTAGCTGTAGGTCATGCCGGGGTCGCCGTACCAGGCTTGCAGCCGGGGGATGGGGGTGTCCTTGCCGGCGATGCGGATGCTGTCCTGGCGCCAGGGTATTTCGGCTTGCAGGGTCTGGAGCAGGGTGTCGGCGTCGGCTTTGGGCAGGAAGCGTTTGATCCAGAGGATGTCACCGTCGTCGATTTCGATCAGTTCGACGCT
>JBMOPR010000073.1:0-4042 GCA_049323075.1 Pseudomonadota bacterium | reverse complement strand
GGATCACTCGCTGATTTCGCAGAATCTGAAGAGCCGGTTCCCATCAACGAAATATCCGCCTGGGTGGTTGAAAAGAGTGGATTTTCCGGAAGCGTGACCTGCCGGTACGCGTGGCACACATTCTGCACATTCCCCGGGAAAACAGGCCGAGGAAGATCCGCATGCTGCCCATCAACGCGTCCGTCCGCCAGCCCATGACAGCGCTGGTTCTGACCGCCGGAGGCGCGCGCGGCGCCTACCAGGCCGGGGTCATGAAACGGATCAGTGAACTGCCCGTCTACGCCAACAGCGCTGCCCCGTTTTCCATCATCACCGGTGCTTCCGCCGGCGCCATCAACGGGGCAGCCATCGCGTCACAACACGGCAATTTCAGTGCTTCCGCCAAACTGCTGGTAGAACTCTGGTCCAACCTGCAGGCCAGTGATGTGTATCGGACCGACACGCTGTCACTGTTGCAAAATGCAGGACGCCTGGCGCTGGACTTTACGCTGGGAGGATTGACGGGCGCAGGCCGGGTGAGTGCGCTGGTGGATTCGTCTCCGCTGTACGGATTTCTCAGCCAGAATCTGTCGCTGGACGGCATTCGTCGCTCCGTGCGCGAAGGCGGGCTGTACGCGCTGGCCATCACGGCCACCGGTTACCACTCCGGCCGGGCCTTTACTTTTATCGAAGGCAAACCAGGACACCCTCTGTGGAACAAGAGCCGGCGAGTGGCGCTGAGCGCGGAAATTTCCGTGCAGCATATTCTGGCGTCGGCGGCGATTCCGATTGTATTTCCACCGGTTGAACTTCCGTGCGGCAAATCCACCGCCTATTTTGGTGACGGTGCCATGCGACTGGTGACACCGCTGAGCCCGGCCATCCGCCTGGGCGCGGAACGGCTGCTGGCGGTGGGCGTGCGCTGTCAGGAGTCGGCGGACAGCCTGCTGCGGTCAGAGTGGTCGTCAGCGGAGGATTTTTCCAGCGACCTGAAGCGGCCGCCGTTGTCGCAGATTTGCGGCACCCTGATGAACGCGATTTTCCTGGACCACCTCGACGCCGATCTGGATCATTTGAAGCGGATGAATTCCTTCGTCAGTGAGCACGAGAAGCTGGCATCGCTGGTGTCCTCGCCGCTGGGCGATGCCGTGCCTGATCACGAACCGATGCGCATTGTGACGCCACTGGTGATCTCGCCGTCGGCCGATATCGCGATCATTGCCAAGACACTGGAACACCGCATGCCGAAAAGTGTGCGTTATCTGATGGAGGGCCTGGGCACGCCGGACGCGCAAAGTGCCGACCTTACCAGCTTTCTGCTGTTTGATTCCGCATTCACGCGGGAACTGGTGCAGCTGGGATACCGTGACGCCGCGCAGCGGATTGATGAAATCGAAGCGTTCCTGCGGGATCCGTTCTTGTCGGGAAATGTTGCGTTGAGCAAGGAGGGTTTTGCAGCCACGGTCACTGAAAACGGAGTGTGCTGATCCAGGACGCGGCCGTGTCGCTTGCCGTCGCATCCTGATCATGCAAGGATCTGCAATCTGATTGAACAGCAGATCCACTCCGCACTTCGAGGACCGCATGCGCGTACTGACATGGAACAGCCAGGGGCTGAAAAAGCCCGGTATCGAGAACCGCCTGAACAGCAGAAAACCCAACATCATGGTGGTGCAGGAGGCCGGCAATCTGGGTGGCATTCCCTCGGGGAACATCGACGATGCCTGCAACAAGGTTCACGTTCTGAATATTTTCAATGACACCGGCTATTTCACCTACTGGGTGCCCTGGGTGCGCACCAGTCCCGGCGGCAACGTGCGCTGTTCGCTGGCGATTTTCAGTGATTCCCAGCTGGAGATGCTGCGGGTGCAGGAGATCATCGATGATCCCTTTTGTCCGCCCCGGCCGCTGTTCTGGGCCGTGTACAAAACCTACTGGGCGATCGGGAATATTCATGCCGGCGGCAAAGCCTACATCGCCAATGCCTTCACCCATTTCTGCCACGCCCATCCCCATCGCCACAAGATCATCATCGGTGATTACAACCAGACGCCCAGCGACATGAAAACCATTTCGCACCCGGACGCACTGTGCTACCTGACGGCCACCAAGGACGCAACGCGCCCCGCCAGCAACAAGGTGATCGACTTCGCCATCAGTTCGATGGCGGCGGACAACGTGTGCATGCCCATGCCGCGCTACGGCGCGTCGGACCATGAGACGGTGGAGATTGATTTCAAGGAATCCTGAAATGAACCCTGGGTGGCGCAGGCGATGATCGCGCTGCGCCGTTGTTCCTGCGCCCGATATCTGCGTGCCCAATATCTGAGTGGATAGCGCTTCAGATGGACGCGGGTGTTTCCAGCAATAATGCCGCGCCCAGTCCGCCGCCGGCGCAGGTGGCCACCACGGCATAGCGCTGGTTTTCTGCCTGCATCCGCTGTGCTGCCGTGTGCAGCAGCCGCACACCCGTGGCGGCGAACGGATTGCCCAGTGCCAGCGAGCCGCCCCAGGCATTGAGTTTTTCCAGCGGAATTTCTCCACACGGCGTGCCAGCGCCAAAGCGTTGCCGGATAAAATCAGGTGACGCCATGCAGTTGCGGTTGATCAGCACCTGGGTGGCAAACGCCTCGTGGATTTCCCACACCCCAATGTCGTCAAATGACAACCGGTTGCGCGCCAGCAGATTGGGAATCGTCAGCGCCGGGCCCAGCAGCATTTCGGTTTCCAGTTTGTTCACGCCGGCCAGAATATAATCCCGCACGATGGCCAGCGGCTGCAGGCCCCGGGCTTGCACCTGTCCGAGCGCGCCCAGCAGCACCGCGCCGGCGCCGTCGGTAAAACGCGACGCGTTGCCGGCGGTGATCACGCCGTTTTGCTTGTCGAATACCGGCTTCAGCCGCGCCAGTTTTTCCACGCTGGTGTCGGGGCGGACGCTGTTGTCGTCGGTCACGTTGGCACTGTGCGTTTTGACGGGCACGATCTGCGCGCGGTAGTGGCCGGCCTGTGTGGCGGCTGCTGCGGCCGAATGGCTGTGGGCGGTGAAGGCGTCGCTGTCGGCCCGGCTGGCGCCAAAGGTGCGGACCATGGCTTCGCAGGCCGATCCCATACTGAGCCCGGTGGTGTAATCCGCGCTCATGGGCAGATCCAGTTTCAAATCCCACGGACGCAGCTGCGCCAGTAACTTCACGCGCTCGCGGCTGTCGCGGCTCTGCCGCACTTTCATCAGGGTGCGGCGGATTTTCTGCGACAGCCGGATCGGTACGTCGGAAAAATTTTCCGTGCCGCCGGCGATACCGAACTGCATCCGGCCCAGGGCGATTTCATTGCAGATGTTCATCACGCCCACACTGGGAGAAATTCCCGCCATGGCCACGGTGTACGCGGGAATCGACGGTGGCAAGCCCGCACTCAACATGGCTTCCCGTGCAACGTTGGTGGTGTTGATTTCGTGCAGCACCGTGCCCATCACCACCAGTTCAATCAACTGCGGATCGAGGGCAACGCGCTCCATCAGGCCGCGCAGTGCGCACGCACCCAGTTCATAACTCATCAATTCCGAATAGGCGCCGGCGCTTTCCAGAAAAGGCGTGCGAGCGGCGGCCACCAGAACAGGCCAGTTTTCCCGGTGAATTTGTATCATGGGCGGGCCTCCGCAACGGGAAGGTAACGGCCGGCCTGGTACAGGGTGCCGGCTTCGTCCAGCAGGCGAAAAGCAATCTGGCCATCCTCTTCCGGTGTTTGCGCCCGCTGGATCAGCAGCGGACCGCTGGGGAGCGGCAGCGGCCGTACAAAACGCGCTTCGATATCCTGGAAACGCGCACCGCTGCGCTGCAGCGCCTCGTATGCCTGCGCGAAGGCGCCGTAGCCGTGCATGATGCAGCCTTTGAAGCGGGTGCGTTTCGCCAGCGCTGGCACCGTATGAATCGGATTGAAATCGCCGGTGAGCCAGAAGAAGGTCTGGCCTTCATTCCACTGCGCCTGCCAGCGGTCGATGGTGATGTAATCGGGTTCCGCGCGTTTTTTGTCGGCGTCGCCGCCAGGGCGCTTCTTCAGCATGACG
>JBMOPR010000072.1:0-4043 GCA_049323075.1 Pseudomonadota bacterium | reverse complement strand
CGCAGGCCAGGCTGGTGGATGCCGCCGAGTTGATGATCGGAGCCAGTACGCTGCCGCTGGTGGCCAGCCCGGCCTCATTTGGCTGGCTGGTGGAGTCAATGGGGCTCCCATCCTCGTTGCGGACGCCATCCGCCCTGACACTGGCCGGACGGTTGTGCAGACGCTGGATGCAACAGCACGATGCCCGTGCAGTTCTGCAATTGCTGGCGCCTGTGCCAGCGGACGAATTCCTTTCCCATGCCAATACTGCATTGCCCCTGCTGTGGGCGCTGATCATCGAGTTGCGGCTGGATGAGGCTGCGGAGCTGCTGAAGAAAATCCGCCCTGAGGCGCTGCTGCAGGATCTGTCCCTGCCCTTTACGGAAATCGATAACACGCTGGAGGCCTGCAGCCTGCTGATCCGGCTGGCCGGCGACGAGTCCCTGGCGGCCGGGCAGCGCACGACGTTGCTGGGCAGAATCACCGAGAAAACCTCTCCGTTGCAGACCGAATTGCTCAACCGCCACGCGGCGCTGCTGTATGGCGGTGGCCACATCCCGCTGGCAAAGGCGGTGGCGCGACGCAGCCTGCATATCGCGCAGCAGCAGGATGATGTGATCCAGCTGCAGTTGTCCCGCACGCAAATGCTGTTGTGTGATTTTGTGCAGGGTCACCTCGATGCCGTGGTGGAGGAAGTTGAACAGGATGCCGCGCAGCTGAGCCGGCGTCTGTGTGCACTGGCCCCGGGGATGACCGATCCAGCGCTGGATCTTGCCATTGCCATCAACGATTGCACCCGCGCCTACCTGTACTATGAGTGCGGCCGGGTGGCGGATGCCGAACCGCTGCTGGCACCGGCGCTGGCGCGTATAGCCCCGTGCCATTTCTCGCTGCCGCTGACACTGGCCACCATCACGCGCGCGCGGATTCTGCTGCGGTCCGGCCAGCCGCTGGCGGCGGAACAGATGCTGGAGCAGCTGGACGAAATGGTGGAAATCCAGCGCAACCGGCGGCTGCGGGCATTCGTGTGTTTCGAGAAAATGTGCCAGCGCCTGGCCGCCGGTGTTCGAGCCGACGACCTGATTGCACGCTATGAACTGGATGCACAGCCGGTGCACGTGGAAACCCTGTTTCGCGATCAGTTCCAGGAAGAGCATTTGTTCTGGCTCAAGAGCCGGCTGGTTGCATTGCTGATGAACGCGGATTTTGCAACCGCGTCGGAATATGCGCTGAAAGGCGTGATCAAGAGTCTGAATATCGGCTCATTCCGTCACCTCGCCACATTTTACCTGTTCAAGGCACTGAGTGAATTCCGCCTCGGTCGCTACCAGGACGCCAAGGCCACCGGCAATCGCGCGCTGGACTTGTGCTGGCAGCACGGTTACCGCCAGTTGCTGGTGGATCAGGCCCGCACCATGCAGGACTTGTGGCAGCAGTTGCAACGCCAGGGTGATATGTCGTCATTACCGGATGCGGATTTTCTGCGTGGATTGCTGACCCGCGCCGAGCCGGGCCGGGCCATACTGCGACCGGCCGGCGCAGCGTTGCCGGCGCGCGATATTGGCGCGGAGTTGCGGCGCGATCTGGGCTTGACCGACAAGGAAGTGGAAATTCTCACGTTGCTGGCGGAAGGTTTGTGCAACAAGAAAATCGGCAGTCGCGCCAGCATCGCGTTGACCACCGTGAAATGGCATTTGCAGAACATTTTCAGCAAGCTGGATGTGCGCAATCGTACCGAGGCCGTGCTGAAAGCGCAGGATCTGGGGCTGCTGGAAAGCGGGAGCCCTGCGCGCTGAGTTCAGGCCGCGATGGGATTCTTCTTGCAATCGGTGATTCAGAAATGCAAAAGGCCGGCACCGGTGAGGGTGTCGGCCTTTTTTTGGATTCGCCAGGAATCCCGCTGCGATCAGGGTTTCTCGAAGGAGAAGCTGCCGGTGAGCGGCGAGCCGTTCGGCATCGTGGCGCTGAAGTTGCCCTTGAGCCATACCGCAGTGTCGTCGGTGATGGTCAGGGTGCCTTTCTCGAAGCTCATTTCAGTGCGGTTCAGCGGGGTTTTCAGGCCATCACCCTGCAGGCGCAGTGTGGCTTCACCCACCGCCGGCGTGCTGGACAGCTTGTAGGTGCCAACACCCAGATTACCGATTACCAGGATGTCAAACAGCAGGGGCTTGCCGTTGTACAGGGTAGTGGCGGAATAGTTGTCCTGGGTGGCTACGCCCAGCACGCGGGCATCGGACGATTGCACGCACAGGTCGGTGAAGTTCTGCGTACCCAGCTGGCTGGCAGACAGCTGCAGGGTGCCCATGTCGAACTTGGCGGTGGTGGCCATCTTGGTGGCTTTCGAGGTGCCCAGTTCGTTCTTGGCGGTCATGGTGTCGTTGTTGACGATTTTCATGGTGCCCACCGGCAGACCAT
Organism: Pseudomonadota bacterium; assembly: GCA_049323075.1. Lineage (GTDB taxonomy): Bacteria > Pseudomonadota > Gammaproteobacteria > Pseudomonadales > Ketobacteraceae > Ch67. Next base: position 1,649 of record JBMOPR010000072.1, on the reverse strand, counting down.
CGATACCGGTTGCTGCCTTCTGCAGTTTCACCTGGTCGCGGTTGTCGCAGGCGACCATGTTCAGCCCGCTGGCGCTTTCTGTGATGTGGAAGCTGACGTTGGATTCAGCGGTCATGCTGTTTTGGGCGGTGGTCAGCTGCATGCGCCACAAACCGGTCAGATTGGCACTGTTGCTGGTGGAGCGGCGGGTTTCGCCGCCGCCGCCACAGCCGGTTAGCAGGAGGGTGGGAAGCAGCATGGCGGCAACGAGTTTGTAACGCATCATAGGACTAATACCCTTATCTGGAATTTCCGGTTTGTTGTTTTTATTGTCATTGCCGGCATGGCTGGTCCCGGGCAATGGTTTCGCGATTGAACGTCTACGGTCACGACATTAAACCCGATCGCCGGAAGCTCAGCACCATACACAGGTAGGGGAGGGTGGAGGGGGTGGGACGGTGCCGGCGGCGCCCCAGGCCGCCGGCACTGGAATGGCACTGGATTTCAGTCGGCCGCGCGTCCCAGGACGGGGCCGCGCACGCTTTCGGCGATGGCGGCGGCTTCGGCGATCAGGTCGGCGGGCACGCCCAGTTCCTGCAGGGTGGCGCCCAGGTTTTCCATCACGGCGTCGTAATGGCTGTCGTTAAGGCCCTTTTCCTGCACCAGCTTGCGGTGGGCCGCTTCCATGCCGCGACCGGAGTAGTTGGCCGGGCCACCGAAGGCAAAGGTGAAAAAGCCCTTCTGCATGCGGTGTTGCTTGGCCATGTCCACGCCCTCAAAGAAATGGCTGATCCGCTTGTCAGCCAGCACCTTTACATAGAACAGGTCGACGGCGGCGTTGACGGCTGCGTCGCCGCCGATGCGTTCGTACAGTGATGTCATGGTGTTTCCCCTCTACAGGATAAGAATGCCCCGGTGGGCAGGTTGGGTCTGAAGCTGGGTGCCAGGCAGACACCCGCCAGCCATGTTACAGGGTCGGGAAGGGTATTGCGCCTATGTCATTGGGGGTAGGTTGCGTAGTCACCAGTATCGGACAGGGACAACGGGGCCTGTTTGATGCGTGAATTTAAAGTGATGACCAGAAAAACGGGGCCCTTGGGCCCCGTTGGTTGGATGAAGAGCGACAATGCACCTTACAGCGTCAACACGTACTGCACCAGGTTGCCCACGTCAGACGCATTCTGTGCACACCAGGGGTGCGGTGCGGCCGGCAGGTTTACCGGTGCCGGTGTGCCCAGTTCATCCGGGCCCCACTCGGCCCGCATTTTCTGGTAATCCCAGTAGTAGTACTGGTCGTCCCAGGGCACGGTGACGAAATACTTGTGCCGTTCGATGAAGCGGTTGCGCTTGGCGCCGGTGTCGGTTTCGCTGGTGGACGGCGATTTCAGCACACGGAACACATCGCCCTTGCGGTTGGCGGCGGGATACGGCTCCGGGAAGTCCGGGCCGCCCAGTGCCGGACTGGTGGGCGGGTGCAGGGTGTAGTACTGGTTGTACAGGTCGGTGCCTTCTTCGCAGCGGTCCGGGTTGACCAGGTCTTCCATGTTGCGCACGTGGCCGTCAGTGAGCAGGCCGCGATGCTGGGTCCAGTACACGTCACGCAGGAAGGTGGCGCGGATCGACTGCTGGTCCTTGTGGTAGATGGTGGGAGTGAAGAAGCGGCCCACTTC
>JBMOPR010000071.1:0-4049 GCA_049323075.1 Pseudomonadota bacterium | reverse complement strand
GGGTTGGCGGCGCCGAAGCGCTGGTCGTAGTCGTTGATGACGAGGCTGGCGCAGCCGGTGGCCAGCAGGATCAGGAGCAGGATGACGGGTTGACGCATGATGTCTCAACTGGTTGCGGTTGGGTCAGATTTCCAGGGTTTTTTGCCACAGCAGGGCGATGATGGCGGTCGCGTCCTCTGCCAGGCTCAGCCGGATGGGCGCGAATTCTTCCTGCTGCAGGACGCTGTTGACGTCGTGAGAGGACGGCAGGATCTGCGCCACGCCCAGCACGATGGCGTAGCTGCGCATGAGGGTGCGGGCGGCAGTGTGGGCGTCCAGGCCCGGGAAGCGCCGCGCCAGGTTCTGGCCGCAGTGGAGCAGGTTGGCCACCAGACGGCGCTTGAAGCCGATGATGATGGCGGGTTCGGTATTGCGCTCCAGCACACCGGTCAGCATGGGGCCGAGCTTGATGATGGGGTCTTCGCGACCGACGGCGTTGATGAAGACTTCGATGCAGCCGTGGAGCGTCGAATCGGGCTGGTCCAGATAGGTGTTGAGCTTGAGAAAGAGTTCGTCCATCGCGGCCGCCACCAGTTCGACAAACAGTTCTTCCTTGGTTTTGAAGTAGATATAGAACGTTCCTTTGGCCAGACCGGCGCGGGCCGAGATTTGCGCCACCGACGGCAGCTGGCCGTCGCTTTCCAGATAGATTGCCCAGCCGGCATCGATCAGGGTTTGCCGGCGCTGTTGTTTTTGTTCTGCATCGCGGGCGCGGATGATATGCATGCGGATTCCCCTGCAAAAAAACCGATTATATCGTGAACTGGCTTGATTGACGGCAGCTTTCGCGGCGGCAACCGTCGGGCGGTCAACTATGCTTTCTCTTGGGGTCGTGAAGACTTCGTTAATGATGCGATCGCTTTCGATGGATTGAACAGGAGCCAGTCAATGGCCCGGATCAAATGGTGGGGCTGGACGCTGCTGGTGGCGGCCCTGTACTTCGGCTTTGCCGGCATTGGCCAGTTGCTGGCGGTGCCGGGGAGCGATGTCGCGCCGGTGTGGCCGCCGTCCGGCATCGCACTGGCGCTGGTGCTGCTGTTTGGCAAGCGCCTGCTCCCGGGGGTCTTCCTGGGGGCCTTTGTCACCCAATTCCACCAGTCCTACTGGATCAATGGAGGCGCGGACCTTGCCTGGGCCCTGGGTGCTTCCTTCGGTGTGGCGTTGGGCAATACCAGCGAGACCCTGCTGGCAGGCTGGCTGATCCAGCGCTTTGCCGGCCGTCACCCTTTTGAGTCACTGCGGGGGGTTCTGGTTTTTACCGGCGCCGCTGCAGCCGGTTGCGCGCTGGCGGCTCTGGTCGCCACCCTTACCCTGGCAGAGAACGGGCAGGGGATGGCCTTCATGTTCAGGTTCCTGCTGACCTGGTGGCTGGGGGATCTGGCGGCGATACTGGTATTGACCTCGTTGTTGCTGGGCTGGTCGGAGCTCATGCGCGAGCACCGCAGTACCCGGCAACTGGTTCACCTGTTCATTTTTCTCGCCCTGTTCATGCTGGGGCTGAATCTGTCCTTCGCGCCGCCGGCGCAACTGGGTTTTCCCGCGCCGATGCTGTTCCTGATGCTGCCGGTGCTGGTGTGGGGTGCGGTGGCATTCAGGCCGCCGGAAATGAGTCTGATCCTGTTTCTGTTTGCCGGCTTCACCCTGTATCGCACGCTGCATGGCGGGGGTATGTTTGCCGGCGCGGATCTGCACCAGTCGCTGCTGCAACTGCAGCTGATGGTGTGCGTGGTGGGCGTGAGCCAGTACGTAATAAACGGCGCGGTGCTGGAGCGTCACCGGTTGAACCGCCGGCTGATGCGCATCAATCAGGACCTGGAGCAGACGGTGCGGGAGCGGGTGCAGGCACTGGAACAGGCCAACCGCCATCTGCAGGAGCGGGTACAGCAGCAGGCGCGCAGCGAAAAGCGCTTGCAGGACAGCGAGGACCGGTTGTCGCTGATCACGCAGGCGACCACCGATGGTATCTGGGAATGGGAGTCGGCGCGGCGCCAGTTCCGCTATTCCAGCCGCTTCAAAGCGCTGCTGGGCTACGACCAGTTCGACCAGTTGCCGCTCTCGCTGCGCTTCTGGCTGCGCCGCATTCTGGCGGAAGACCGTGCGGGCCTGTTGCGGGCCTGTCGCGATCACCTGCAGCGGCGCGCGCCACTGAACGCCAGTTTCCGCATGCGCAACAAATCCGGCCAGCTGCACTGGTACCGGGTGCAGGGTCAGGCCACCTGGAACGCACGCGGTGAACCGATCCAGCTGGCGGGCTCCATTTCCGATGTGGATGCCGAGAAGTCCGCCCACGAAATCCTGGTGAGTGAGAAGCGCCTGCTGGAACGCATGACCAGCGGCGCCCGCGTGAATGAAGTACTGCAATTGGCGGCAGATCTGCTGTGCGTCCGTTTCCGGCATGCGGGCTGTTCCATCGTGTTGCTGGATGAGAGCTGCGTGAATACGGTGCAGGTGGCGCAGGTGGAGGTATCGCCGGAGCTGCAGGAGTTCATGGCGGGCGTGAAAGTGGGGCCTCGTGCAGTGGGTGCCAGTGCGGCAATCTATTTCAATACACAGCTGGTGGTGGATGATATCCAGCAGCATCCGGACTGGCGACCCTACCTGGGTCTGCTGCGCCACAGCGGATTGCGCGCCTGCTGGGCCCATCCGATCCGCAATCGTCACGGCAGTGTGCTGGGTGCCATTGCGCTGCATTTCTCCGCTTGCTGCTACCCGTCGGTGGAAGAATCGGAATTTCTTGACCGGGTGGCGCGGCTGGCGGGCATTGCGGTGGAACAGGACGCCACCCGCAGCGTCCTGCAGACCAGCGAGCAGCGATACCGCGAGCTCTACCACAATAATCCCGCCATGTTTTTTTCTCTGGACCGCGATGGCGTGATCCGTTCGGTGAATCAGTTTGGCGCTGAACACCTGGGCCATGTGCCGGCGGATCTGGTGGACCGTGACTACAGCGAACTGATCGAAGAGTCGCGCCGCGACGAATTGCGCGAAGCCCTGCGCCAGGCGATCGAAACGCCGGGTCGGGTGCAGGTGTTCGAGGCACGCAAGCAGTGTGCCGATGGCCGCTGGCTGTGGGTGCGGGATTCGCTGCGGTCGATGGGATCGCAGCAGGGGCGCACCGAGGTGCTGGTGGTGGCGGAAGACATCACCGACATTCGCGAGCTGTCGGACCGGCTGGCCTTCCAGGCCGCGCACGATTCCCTCACTGGCCTGATCAACCGGCGCAAGTTCGAGGCGGAGCTGGTAAATGCGATCTATGAGGCGGGCGCGCTCAATATGTCCCACGTGCTGTGTTATCTGGATCTGGATCTGTTCAAGGTGATCAATGACACCTGCGGCCATGCGGCGGGCGACGAACTGCTGCGGCAACTGGGCCGGCTGCTGGAGGAAACGGTGGACGGCAAGGGCCTGATCGCACGTCTTGGCGGCGATGAGTTCGGTCTGCTGATCCGCAATTGCGAACTGGATGATGCGGTGCAGCTGGCGGGTGTGGTGCGTGACAAAATCGCCGAGCATCAATTTGTGTGGGATCGCCGGCCCTATCATGTGGGTGTCAGTATTGGCCTGGTCCGCATCGGGCAGGAAACCACGCATCTGACCGCATTGATGAGTGCAGCAGATTCCGCCTGCTATGCAGCGAAGGAAGGAGGCCGCAACCGCATTCATGTCTATCGCCAGGACGACAAGGAGCTGGAACAGCGGCGCGGCGAAATGCAGTGGGTGACGCGGATTCCCCGGGGCATTCGCGAGAACCGGTTTGCGCTGGCGATCCAGGAGATTTTTGCCACCGATGCTGCGAGCGTGCGCGAACGGCACGTGGAGCTGCTGATCCGCTACCGCCGCCAGGACGGCCAGTGGATCGCGCCGCGCATGTTCCTGCCGGCAGCGGAGCGCTACAACATGGCCACCATGCTGGATCGCTGGGTGTTCGTGCAGCTGGCGAATCTGTTGCAGCAGCAACCGCAGCTGGTGGAGCAGGGCTGGGTGTTAAATATCAATCTGTCGGGGCAGTC
>JBMOPR010000070.1:0-4053 GCA_049323075.1 Pseudomonadota bacterium | reverse complement strand
GGCGGGGAAATAAGCGCGCACCCATGAACAAAAATCTGTACGCCACGGTATTGGTGTTGATCTTCGCCCCCACGCTGGTGCAGTTGCTGGATCAGCTGCTGCCCATGCTGGGTATCTACACCACGCCCGGATCGCTGCTGGGCAAACTGTTCAGCGGTGGCGGCTGGGCGCGGCGTGTTCTGGCGATGCTGACCACGCTCGGTTTTCCGCCCTATGCCAATGGCAGTGCAGTGGGGCCTTTCCATGCTGGCGGCACCATTGCGCTGGTGCTGAATGCGTTGGCAGTGGCATTGGCGGGGCGGCGGTTGTTTCTGCCGGCCAACTTCGGTGGCAATGTGCTGGCGCCCACGTTTGAAAAACCGCAGGTGGTGGTGGCGTGGGTGGCGTTGGTGTTGCTGCTGATTGCGCTGGTGCAGAAATGGGTGGCGTTACCACTGGTGCCTGCACTGGGCGAATTCATCCAGCTGGTGACGTTCGAGAAGGTGCGAGGCGTTGCGCATCTGGGCGGCATTCTGCTGGCGTTCACGTTCTGGTGGACGGAAATTCGCAACCTGGCGCGGGCGGTGGTGCAGGCGGGGTGAGACGTCTGTGCTCTGTACTATTTTTAGTCAGATATTCCGTTCCCCGCCTTGAACTTTTGCCAGAGCAGAAAACTGAATAAATGGATTGTTTGTCGGTTTTTTTTACGCGTTTCGTGGTTTTCGCAAACTCGGATTGCAGCAGGTTGCGTGATGTCAACAGGTTGCGCTCGCTGGTATAGATTGTGCTACTTTTTTTGTGGCCATTAGTATCAGTTAATAGAGCTACTTTTTGTCCAGTAGATCTGTGATTTTCTCTGAATCGGCTTGTGTGTTCACACTGAATCAGGAGGAAAAATCATGAGAGTCAGGTTTGCTTTTGCGTTTGTGTCGGTTTTTGCGTTGTTTGCTTCGGTGCAATCGGCTTTTGCAGGAATCATTCTAGTGCTTGATGATGTCGTTACGACGACATCCTGGGGCCCCGGAAGCCTGGTTGGCTGGTTTGAAGCAAATTCCTCGGGTCCGGGACAGGTTGACATCGGTGACTACCGCATTCGAGCAATGCTGGATGCCACCGAGATAGAGGAAGCGAAAATTCTCTATGAATGGTCGAGTTTTGCCGATACTGAATTTCCCAGTGGTGCACAGGCAAACGCTTATCCGTCTACCGGTATTGTCGACATAGTTTTCAACAAGGTGTTGCCGCGGGGCCCCAGCGACATTGTCCACAATGTATTTCTGGAGCTGGCTTTTAATCTGCGTGACTATGATGCCCTGACGGATTCATACCCTCTCATCCCGGCGCCGAACGGCAACGCTGATCTGACTTCCTATTGGGTAGAGATGGAACGAGACCACGACTACGGGGATTACGGAAACGTTCTTTCCGGTTCGCTTCTGCGGGGAGCTACGACGGTGCCGGAGCCAGGGTCCATTGCGCTGCTGGGGTTGGGTCTGCTTGGGCTTGTGGCGTCTCGCAGAAGGGTGAGGTATTGGCTGCAAGGGAATTCAGACGGAGATTGTGGCTGGTGTTTTTTGTATGGGGTGCGTGGTGGGCGCCCCATTACTTTAATGTGGCGACGCTGTTATCCAGAATCCAAAGGCAGAAGCGTTTCAACCGCGAAAAAGTAAATTCCCAGGCGGCCCGCTAATGGTTAACGGATCGTTGGTCCTGGGGTATAAATTCAGAATTCGTTGGACAAGACGACCTTTGACGAGGTGATGCTTGAAAGCGAACTGATGGTGGTTGATCCGGGCTGAATCCGGCGTACCCGTTACGGCATCATTCCGCAACGGGTAGTGGCGGTTTGCATGTTTCCCTTGTTCCACTCAGCTGTAATAAACCTGCCGTAACTTCACCAGCGTTGTTTCCTTCAGTTCCTGCCCATCCGTCTTGCGCACCACCTTGTACTCCGTTCCCTGCAACAGCACTTCTTCCCCTGCCGCCGCATACGCCACCACATTGCGGTCTGGCACTAGCGCCCGCCGATAGGCCCCACCCTTGGCACGATTGAAATCCGCCACGATGCCGCCGTGGGGCGGATGGCCCACCACTTCCCACCAGGGCGTGCCGGGGTCGTGCTGCCAGCTGTCGCCAATGGTTTCCGGTGGCAGGTAGCGTTCCACCAGTACGCCGCCGGCAACGCCGTGCTGATGCCGGCCGACGGTCGTCACCGGTTTGTCGTTGCGCGGTACGCGCAGTTCCAGCACCTCGTCCAGAATGAACGGCTCGCTTGCCGGCAGCACGCGGTGTTTTTCCCCATCCAGTTCTTTGTGTTCAAACATGTCGGATCTCCTACAAAAAAGGTTGCGGTGCAGGGGTGATTGCAAGTGCCGTGCCGTCGATCCGGCCGTTTATTCCGGCGACAGCGGCTGCATTATTCCGCCCTGCGCAGCGGTATTGCAGCGCCATTCCCTGCCGCCGCAATGCGGCTTCTTTCTGTCGTAAACCATTCTTTTAAATGTGTGCCGGTTGCATTGCAGGCGTCCACAAATCCGCTTTTGCAAGGTTCAGCTTCTAACAACCTGGATGCATCCGGCGGGCGTAGCCTTGGGCCTGTCGCAGCAATGGCGGCGGAGTCCGTGCAAAAAATTTTGCCGCGACGTGCTCACATTCACAATCAACTCGCCAGGAGAAAACTTCATGCAAATGGAAACAACAAAACAACCTGCGGTACGCGAACTGAATCTGGAAGAGTGCCGCCAGGTCGGCGGTGGCAACCTGTCGCCGGATCAGGACATCTCGGATTTTCCCGTGATTGCCTTGCCGCGCATCAACGTTGCCATCAATGCCAAGCTCGCCAAAGTGGCAGTACTGGGCTGATCGCCCATCTGCTGCGTTGAACATTTTTTCCGATCAGGAGAACGACATGAACACAGTACCCATGAAACCCCAACGCATTACCCATTCCGAAATCGCGTCTGTAGCCGCCGAAGGTGTGGCCCGGGCGCTGGCGGCGCGGGAGGAACATCTGCGCGAACTGAGCCCCGGGGAAATTGACGCTGTCGGTGGCGGCGCGCTGATGCTGAAATATCAGGGCCTCATCAATGGCGGCAGAGTGATCGATGCTCTCGCCGGTTTGGGTGGTCTTGCAACCAATCCGGCGGCCGATCTGGGCGGCTTGAGCGCCGGCTTCGGCATGGTGTGAACCATGAATGCCGATCCTAAACCCCATTGCCCCAGTGCTCAGCCGGAGTGGGCGGGCGCCAAGGTGTTCGGTGTGGTCGGCGGTACCCCGGATGCGCCGGCAACGGCGTATCTGGCGGCACCCGCACCGGTGACGCCGGAGTTGCTGGCCGCCGCAGAACCCGTGCGGCCCGACGAAGTGTTCCGCTTCGCCGCGCCCTGTGCCTGCAGCGGTTGCGCCCATTTTGCCGTAGCGGATTCCAAATGCCGTCTGGTGCAGAAAATCGTGCGCTGGGTGCCGGTGGTGACTGACAGTCTGCCGGTGTGCAGTATCCGCGCCGAATGTCGCTGGTGGCAGCAGGAAGGGCGGGCCGCGTGCATGCGCTGTCCGCAGGTGGTGACCAACGATTTCCACCCGACGCCTGCCATCCGCAACGCCGCCAATCCGGAACTGTTCTGACATGACTGCATCACTTTTTCGCGCGGAGGCCATCGCCCATCAACGCAATGCGAGGATGGGCGATGTGCTGTCGGTACGCACCGCGCCGCTGGCCTGGCTCACCGGCCTGTTCGTGTTGCTGGCGCTGGCGTTGCTGCTGTTTCTGGGATTTGGTGAATACACCCGCAAGGCGCGGGTAGTGGGATTTCTGGCGCCCAGCCAGGGCATGGTGAAAGTGCTGGCCACCCAGGCGGGCACCGTGATTGAAAAACGGGTGAACGAAGGCCAGCAGGTGAAGCAGGGCGATGTGCTGTTTGTATTGGCCGCAGAACAGGCGTCGCTGGAAAGTCCCGACGCCCGCGCAGCAGCCATCACCAATATCGTAGCGCGGCGCGACAGTCTGCTGGACGAACTGGAAAAGCAGGATGATTTCAACCGCATCCGGCTGCAGGACCGGCGCGATCGTGCCA